>JAJZHC010000001.1 GCA_021804705.1 Pseudomonadota bacterium | reverse complement strand
CTGGTGCCAGGCGCCAGCTCACCCGCCCGGGGAAAACCCCCAGAGCATCCGGCCCCGCCGACAGCGCCATTTCGGCCGAGCCGTGCCACAGGGTGCCGGTACTATTGGTCAGCAACAGCTTCTGGCCAGTGGTCTGCGCCACGCGCAACGCCACCCAGCTGGCCGGCACGTTCATCAGGGCCACCAGCACCAGCACCAGGACAAAGAGCAACGTCTCGAGGACGACTGGTCTGCGCACCGCTAATCTCCGCCCCGCAATACCAGACGGGCATTCACGTCACCCGGATGGAGGGTGCGCTCCACATGGCCTTCCACCACTCTCACCCGCCATTTCTGCCGGGCCTGGTCCAGCCAGTCCGCCATGCTGCTGAAGGGCGCGTCATGCCACTCCAGCATGATGCGCCCATCCGCCCGTATGGATAGTTTTTGAGCGGACAACCCCTGGTCCTGCAAGGACTGCTGCAACGCAGCCTGCAGCCCGGCGCCCACGGGCACGACCGTCGCAGTCCGACTGCGTGAAGCGGCCAGTTCTGCCGCCATGGCCTGCATGTGCGCCAGATCAGTGCGCATCTGCGGCAACTCCTGCTGCAACCTGGCGCTGTTGGTTGCAGCAGGCTGCCACAGCAGCCCATATCCTGCCAGCACCAGCAGCAAGGCCGCCAGGGCCGCCAGCACGGCGCGCTCGCGCAGGCTGCGTCCGCGCCAGAGCAGCAGCAAAACCTGTTGCGCGCCAGAAAGTTTCATCGCCCCCCCCCGTTGAGGCGCCATACCCCACGCCCCTCGTCATGCAGCATCGGACTTTTCACCGCCGCCCCGGGCTTGAAACGGAGATAGAAACTGTCGTCACGATACTCCAGCTGTTGCAACGTATCGCCCGGCTCATTGGCCAGCAGGGCAGCAAGCCGCGAGGCCAGCACTGAAAAATCGCCAGGCAACGCGCCTCCCTGTCCGGCGCGCTGGTTTTCCAGAGCGCGCTTCAGGGCCAGCGCCGGAGGGAGGTCCTGTGGCGCGTTGGGCAGCGTGTCGCGCACCAAGGCCTGCATGGCCTGGGTGATCTGGCGTTTCTGCCAGACCAGTTTGGCCCAGTAGGCGTTGACTGCCAGCAGCTGCAACAGCAGCGCCAACCCCAGCAATACCAGGGCCGACCGCCAGGGGCGCAGGTGCTCCAGCAGACCACCCAGGGGCGGCGCAAATTCAAACTGACATAAGTTGACGGCACCCCCGGCTTCGCCGGAGAGCGCCCAGGCGCGCAGCCCCCCCGAAGGATGCGCCGTGATGCCCTGGGGCAGTTGCGGCAGCGCTGGCAGACTCTCCTGCGCATTCAGCGCATTCAGCGCATTCAGGGACAAACCCCAACCCGACTGGGCCGCGCTGCGCCAGCTCAGCACCGTGCGCTCCTCCAGCCCCATATCGTTCAAGGCCGGACGCAGCATCTGGGTTTCGAGCGCCCCCTGCGGTTGCAGCAGCTGTGCCGGCACCACCCTGAGCGCGGTTCGCCCTGCCCCGGAAAACGCCTCATGCACAAAGCGCATCCAGGCGAGATCCACCACGGCCACCGTCATGACGTTGCGCGCAGCATCACGCGCACCCAGGGCAAAATGACACTGTTCCACGGGCTGGATCAGGGATTCTTCCAGGAGGTTGGGCAGGGCTTCACGCATGCGGTCGCTGGACAGCGTTTCCAGATGGGGCCAGGGCGCCTCCAGCAATAGCACGTCGGGGGATGCCATTACCAGCACCGTGTGTGCTGCAGGAGGCAATTCACCCAGGGGGGCCTGGCCCTCGCGCACAAGACGAGGCACATCACGCCCTGCCGTCAGGACAAAGGGCATATTGCCCAATGACCAACGATCCGGGCCTGATTGCGGCTTGAGCGGCAGGGCCACCCAGCAGGTTAACACCTCAGAAATTTGTCTATCCTCCTACGCTGACGCCGTCCGGCAAGCCAGGCTTCTGCCATAATACCTGCGTTGCATTACCCGGATGCGCACGCCGCGCCACCAGCGCCTGCTGCGTGACCGACACCCGGCCGTGGCGCAAGCGCGCCACCACCCAAAAATATTCCGAACTGACGCCCAGATTGCGCGAGCCGATGGTCAATCCCTGCGGTGCGCGCGTGTGCACCCGGCTTGTCAGGGTCATGTTATCCATAAAAAAGGCCTGGTTGCGCTCGGCAATCACCTGCTCGGCCGTTCCCTGGTCCACCCCCAGCACCGCGGCCAGAACAACCGCTGACGCCGTGTTGGCGTTGACCGGTGTGGGGCGGGGCAGCACCACCGTGTACTGCGCCAATTGTGCCAGGGCGTCTGGCGTGGCATCGGGAATCAGGTCCAGAAGATCGAGTGCGCTGCCAATGGGCAGTGGCGCGTCTCCTTCTGCGGTTTGGGGCACCCTGCTTTGCAGCATGCGTTTTGCCACCAACGGCGCCCCCGCCGGGTCTAGTCCGAGATTTTGCAACAACCTCGCAAAAATCGCGACGGCTTCGGTATTGATCCCGGTGGCGGTTACCCAGCCCCGGTCTCCCAGGGGATTATTCACTTCCACGAGCGAAGTGAGATTAAAGCGCGAGGTGGCATCCACGATGCCCCCAGCCAGCCAGATCTCGGAGTCGGCATCCGTAGCACCCGATACGATGCCCTGACTTTTCAGGAAATCGGACATGGGCGTTTCGGCAATGGGGATAGCCCATACCTCACCCAGATGGTCCACCGAACGGGTTTGGTAAAGGTCTTCGCGCAACACGAGGCGCGCCCAGTCCAGGGCCCCCGTGCCTACCCATCCGGCCTCATCGCGCAGGCGCTGGTTTTCCAGGGTGCGCACCCGCAGATGTTCGCGCCAGAGCAGGCCGCTCACCAGCGTGGTGGCCAGGGTCACCACCAGCATCGCCGCCAGCAAGGCCGCCCCGCGTTGTGTGTTCCGCCCCATCAGTCCTGCCCCGTCAAACAGACCTTGCGCAGGGGGGCCGGCGCATCGGGCATCACCACGGTCAGTTCAATGCCCATCAACAAGGCGTTGCCAAAGGCCCGGGGTTTCAACCATTGCTCTGCCATTTGCGCACTGCTGTCGCTCCACTCCCCGAATTCCATGAAGCCGCGCCCCGCCAACCCCGCACTACGATGGATCAAGGCCACGGGCGAAACCGCGTACAGGGTATCCAGGTCTCCGTTCTGCTGGAGGCTCTGCCAGCTTTGCAGCAATTCGGCACGGCCCTCTATGGGTGGCGATTCCAGACGTTCGATGGCGGTCCCGCGTGCGCGGTAGGTGACAAGCACCAGATGGTGCACTCCCGTGCCATCCATGCGACTGCGAATCAAATCCACGCGGTTGGTGTCGAAATGCAACGGCAGGCCTGCCACCCAGCGATCAGGCGGGCCGAGGTCGCGGCAGTCACTCTCCCACTGGGCAAACAGGGTACGCACCCCGTCGAATTGCTGGCCGCGCACTTGCAATGCTTCACGCGTGCGCACCATGGAATCGAGTGCACGCCAGGACAGCACCGACATCACCGCCATCAACAACAGCGCCACCATCACTTCCATCAGGGTAAAGCCGCGCGCGTCAGAGGACATAGGCGGGTCCATTCACCACCAGCGTCACTGCCGTGGCCAACACCTGGTCATCTGCTTCCCCCATCACACTCACTTCCACACGGCGAAACACCGGGTTGGGCGTATCGGCCACCCGCTCGACGCAGCGCAGGGCGTAGGGGCCCTGGGGACAGGCAAAACGGTACTCACCCAGATCGGGCCAGAGCCGACGCAGACGCAACTCCGCCAGGGCATTGTCAGCACTCCATTGAGCGGCAAGCCGCGGCGCCAGGTCTTCGCTGGCGCGTGTCACCACGCCCAGGGCACGCATGCCGGCAGCCAGCGCCAGCCCCGTGATGAACAAGGCCACCAGCACTTCAATCAGGGTAAACCCTCGGGAAGACATTTTCATGGGCTGTTCATGCCAACGCGATAATGACCCAGACCATCGGTCACCAGTTGCGCTTCCTGGGCTCCGCGTCGCAGCATCATGCCCTTGAAGTCATCCATTTCTTCGATGCCAATCCAGTATTGAACCATCTGGGAATCACCCGTACTGTCGCCGGCGCCAAACACCACGCGATCAAGCGGTGGATTGAATTGTCCAGGCGGCAATACGTCGTCCGGTAACGCCGTCCAACCCGTTGGGCCCGACTGAAAAAAACGCCAGCCCAACCGATCGAGCTTGAGCATCACGGGTTGCCCACTGAGTTGTGCTTCATCCCGGGCCAGATTGAGGACGGCTGCCAGGCGCTCGGCTTCGCGCCCCAAGGGGTGCTGCGTGGGGGATCGAAACGACAGCGTCACTGCTGCCATGGCAATGCCCACAATCAACAGCACCACCATCAGTTCGATCAGGGTGAAACCGGCGTCAGGGACTCCAGTTGCCGATGTCCGCGTCATTACCTTCGCCGCCGGGCTGTCCGTCGGCACCCATGCTCCAGACGTCGATTTCGCCGTGCTGGCCGGGGTTGGCATATTGATAGGGTTTGCCCCAGGGATCTTTGGGCAGGACGTCAAGGCAGGCCTTCCAGTTGGTGGGGAGAGGCTCGGTTGCGGGTTGTGTGACCAGCGCCGCCAGACCTTGCTCGGTGGTGGGGTAGCGGCCGTTATCCAGGCGGTAGAGCTTCAAGGCCTGCACAATGGTGGCCACATCCTGACGGGCTGCAATGCGGCGCGCCTCATCGGGCCGGTTCATGACGCGCGGCACCACCAATGCGGCAAGAATGCCGATGATGACCATCACCACCATGATTTCGATGAGGGTAAAACCCCCTTGTGGGGCCAAGCCGGGACGGGATTTGGGCGCAATCATGAGGGTAGATGCTACCGGAACTATGATTCGTTTTCCACACAATGCTGGAGGTTGGGTGAAAAAATCAGTATCGTAGCGAGATCATGGCCACCCTGCGCTTTCATTCATCCACGCTACTATTGCCCCAAGTGGTCCGCTGGGGGGCACTTCTGCTGCTGGCCAGCCTGGCCGGGCTGTGGTCCATGCGCCTGTTGGCCCCCACGCCCCTGCCTGCCCCCGTGGCGCCACTGGCCAACAGCACGGAACCTGGCAGCGCCACCTGGCGCGGCCTCTTCACCGGCGCCGGGGCCGGCAGCGGACCTGTGCTGTTGCGCGGCGTCATCGTGGCCCCACCCGAGGACAGTGTGGCCGTGCTCTCGATCAACGGCGGACCCGCACGCGCACACAAGATCGGCAGCGAGATCGCGCCGGGCATCAGGCTTACCGAAGTGACCGCGCAATCCGTCACCCTGGAGCGCAACGGGGTGCGCGAAACCCTGACGCTCGCCGCTCGCTCTGCCGCAAAAATTGCTCCGCCACCCGCGCATTGACCTGCTGCGCGGGGTCGCCGTCCTGATGATGGTGGCCTATCACGGCTGCTATGACCTTACCTACTTCGGTTATGCCCACTTCCACATGCTGGAAGACCCCCTCTGGATGTTGTGGCGCAGCGTCATCGTGGGTAGCTTCGTCTTTCTGGCCGGGGTGAGCCTGAGCCTCTCCCGTGCAGGTTCGCAACGCAGTGCAGGGATCCGCCTGCTGCAGCTATCGGCTTGTGCGCTGCTGGTGAGCGCAGCCACGGCCGTGCTGTTTGGCCCTCGCTGGATTTACTTCGGCGTGTTGCATTTCTTTGTGGTGGCCACCCTGCTGACACGCCCTTTGCTGCGCCATGCCACGATTCTGGGCGGTGCGGGACTGGCCATTTTCGTACTGGGGTGGAGTGTGGGCTGGGACACCATGGACACACGCTGGCTAAACTGGGTAGGCCTTGCTGCCCAAAAACCGCAAACCGAGGATTATGCCCCGCTCATTCCGTGGCTGGGCCTGCTGTGGCTGGGCGTGTGGGCCGAACAGCGCTTTCCGGTCCTGGCTGGCCCCGCAACCCGCCGCAGCCCGGGCCCGGCGCTGCCCCGCGCCACACAGTTTCTGGGGCGCCACAGCCTCGTGGTGTACATGGTGCACCAGCCCCTGCTGTTCGGGCTGTTATTCCTGACCCGCTGATATCCCACTGCCCCAAAAAAATGTCCCCTCACACAGAGGGGACGGAAAAACACCCAGGGGGTTGGGCGTTAGTCGTTGGTGCCGCCTGAATTGAGGCGAATGACCGTAGCCGTCATGGTGGTCCCGTTGAGCGTGCCCATGACCTCCACACTCTGTCCCACCCAGGCAGAACCGACATTGCCCAGGGCCGGATCCACAAAAGTGGTGGACGACCAATTGATTGTGAGCACCTTGTCTTCATTGCGCAGCGTCAGGGTATTACCGCTGGCAGTGAGGATGGTGCCGTGGAAATCGGATACCGAGTCGCTGGGCGGCGATGTCACGGCGGTACAGGTGACGAGGGAGGCCAGCACCGGCTGCCCGGGGGCCGGAACCAAGCCTGTCACGGTGACACTGACCGTATTCTGCGGACTCAAGCCCACGCAGGAAGGAAAGGTGCCGTTGGGTGCCGTCACCGAGGTGCTTTGCAGTACAAAGGAGAGGTCGCCCCCGGCACTCCAGTTAACGCCATTGGTGGTGCCCAGTACCTGAATGGTTTGTGGCGTGACCGCAGCAGTCACGGAATTTTCCTGATCCACCGTGGTTTGCGAGAGCGTGTCGGCATTGATCTGCCCGGTGAGCTTGATGTAATCGCCATCACCCACCCTGGTGCCTGGTGGCAAGGTCACCACAGTGCCCTGCACCGTGGCCGTATTGGTGGACGCATTGTAATTGCTGACAAGCCCGCTCAACTGCGCTTTCTGACTGGTGGCACCGGCAAGGGCCGTCAAACCGGCGGCGTTGATGGTAGCCGCCTGAAGCGGCGCATAGCTGCCACCCCAGGTATTCCAGGTAGCCCGATTGACCCAGGCCGTGATGCTCTGTCCGACAATGACACCCGTAGGCAGGGTGCCTTGCAGCACGGTGCCGCCAGAAGATGCATTGAGCATGACCTGATTGGTGGCCGGCAGGGCCCCGACCACGCCTCCGATCAGGATGTTACTGGTCAAAGGGGTGGCGGAGAACACTTCCACGCGCGAAGCCACCAGCACATAGGCATTGTGCGCAACATCCCAGGACCAGGCGCCATGCACTTCCACTTCATTGCCCAGGGCAAGCTGCGGGCTCAAGCTCGTGCCTGCGTTGGGGACACCGGCCAGCACAGTGGTAACCCCCAATGGCGTATGCGTGGCGTTGGAGACGATACGAATCCACTGGCCACACACCCTGGCCCACCAGTCGCCTGTGGCATCCTGTGTGGCCGCCTGGGTGACCGGGCCGGACAAGCTGGGGATGATGGTGGCCGTAATGACCGAGGTGCCGGTACTATCAAGGCTGGCCTGCACGCGCTGGCCCAGTTTGAGCAGGGCGTTTTGCGGCACGCCCTGGCTGTCATCCTGCTCGATGGTGGCTGTGGTGGTGGCGTATTCATTCCCATCAATGAACACACTGCCAAACCCCAGCACCAGACCCTGCACCACCCCGGTGCCACCTGAACCCACGCCGGAGAGCAGCACGGCCGCGCCACCGCCGCCGCAAGAGGTCAGCAGGGTGCCGCAGCCCAGAAGGCAGAGGGCCATCATATAATTTCGGACACTGCGCGCAGTGAGGATTTTCATCATTCGATTGACTCTTCCATACGAATTCAACGATTCATTGACCCGAAGCGCCACGCGGCTTGCGCGGCTTCTTCTTGTGGACCTGGGGTAAGCGGGGCGCGGCGGGTTCTGCATAACAGAACATGCCCACGCGGATGCGCTGGTCTCCCCCTGCCGGCTCGTCCTTTTCGCTCAGGGGCAGCGCAGCGCGCACCATGGCATTGAGTACCTGCATCCACAGGGCGCCCGCAAGCTGTTCCAGCTGCTGCACCGAATCGGTGGAAAGTCCGTCGGCAAACATGCTTTGCTCGAGAAACTTCCTGTCGCCAGGGCCCGAGAGGTTATGCACGCCTGCGGCGAGATGGTCTGCTGTGCTGCCCGCGAGAAGGTTTCCTGCTTCTGCCATCTGCTGGTCGGGGACAAAGGCGTTGCGGCACAGGCGGACCGTATCCCCTTCCTGTTCAGCCATCCCCAAGCGAACCAGCTCATTGAGTACCGCGCGCGGATGCACGTCGCTGGAAACCTGGCGCGAGAGGATTTCAAAGGATTTGGTGGAACCCGACATGGGCAACTCGTCCGGCCAGCCGCTGGCGAGCCAGCGGGTCATGACCTGCGAGGGCACGGTGGGACGTCCCAGCGCGTCGCGGGTGATCCTGGATGTCTTCTTAGACGCCTGGGCCAGAGCCGTCACCATGGCCTTGACATCCTTACGGTGCAGGCCGGAGAGCATGCTGATGGCGGAATCCGTCTGTTTGGCGTTCAGGCGTTCCAGTTCGCTGGCCGCCTGCTCTAGAAAAGTTTGCTTGATGGCCACTGAAAACTCTGGATGGCGCACACCCGAGCGCAGCAGCCACAACACCAGAGGCTGCATGACCACAAGAGCTTGCTGCAGCACCTGATCCGGGTCCAGTCGTGATTTTTTTTCATCCATGCGTGAATAATATGGGATTTTTTCCCATAAGTCAAGTATAATCGGCCCTGAAGTCGGGTATGGGGGAGCGCATCTGACCCGACAAAGCAACCTCCAACTAATTGATTTGATAAGTATAACCGATTAACCCTGGCGTGTTGGCCAAGCACATAAAATCAAACCTTGTAGCACCGAATCTTTGCATCAACGAGTACGACACCACTTTTAAAGGAGAATTCACAATGAAACTGACTACACAAGCTCTGCGTCTCAAGCGCACCGCCCTGCTCTTGGCGGCTTCATTATCCCCCCTTTTTGCTGTCGCTCTGGAAGTGCCTGCTTCCGTGACCCAGCAGAAGGCCCTGCAAGCGAGCCTCGCCAGCACCCTGCGCGCCAGTGTGGATGAAGTGGCCCAACAAGCCACGCTGATCCGTGCTGCACATGCCCAGCTCAACCTTGAGCTTGCTGCCGGCAACACCCGCGCGGCCAAGACCACCCAGGCCAGGCTGGAAGCCCATCATGCCGCTTTCATGAAGGCGCAGCAGAACGTGCGCGCCCAACTGCTGCAATTCCAGAGTCATCAGGACAAAACGCAAACCCGTATGAACTGAACTCTCAGGGCCAGCGCAAGCTGGCCCTGTTTTTTGGCGACCTCTCTTTGACTTACACTGTCGCGTCCACCCGGTGCTCGCAAAAATCGTTCACCATGGAAATGACGCGTCCGGATTGCACGGTGCCGTCGAGCATCAGCTTCGACGCTGTGCCCGGGTCGCCATTGCCATCGGATCCTTTCGAGACGACGATGTGATAGACCGTTTCATGAAACCGGTAGTGTATCTTGTAGGTCTGCCAGTGCGCAGGCATGCAGGGCACAAGACGCAACTGATTGCCCTCAATCTTAAGACCCAGCAGCGATTCCGTCACCAGCCGGTACATCCAGCCGGCTGAACCAGTGTACCAACTCCAGCCCCCGCGCCCGGTATGCGGTGCGTTGCCATAAACATCCGCTGCAATGACGTAGGGTTCCACTTTATAGAGGGCTATTTTTTCTGCAGTCATCGCATGATTGATCGGGTTGATCATGGCCAGCAACTCCCACGCCCGCCCGATCTCTCCCAGTTCTGCAAACGCCATCGCCGCCCAGACGGCTCCGTGGGTGTATTGCCCACCATTTTCCCTGACCCCCGGGACATAACCACGAATGTATCCTGGATTCAGGCTGGATTTATCGAAGGGCGGGTCGAGTACCTGGATGATGGCACTACTGCGTCGTACCAGCCGGTCATCAACCGCTTTCATGGCCTTGCGCGAGCGGATTGCATCCCCTGCGCCTGATAGCACGGCCCAGCTTTGGGGGAGCGAATCAATCTGGCATTCCTCGTTTCCGGCAGAGCCCAGGGGAGAGCCATCATCAAAGTACGCGCGCAGATACCACCCGCCATCCCAGCCGTGATTTTCGATGTTCTGGTTTAACTGAACCCGCTTCACCTCGCAAAAATCGGCGAAGGCCGGGTCTCCGTGCGTGCGGGCCACCATCTCAAACTGCCGCAACACTTCGCACAGGAAAAAACCCAGCCAGATGCTCTCGCCCTTGCCGTGTATTCCCACCAGATTCATGCCGTCATTCCAGTCGCCAGACCCGATCAAGGGAAGCCCGTGCGGGCCCCATTGCATTCCATGCTGGATAGCCCGGACACAGTGCTGGTACAGGCTTGCTGCGTCCACTGACAGGGTGGGCATGTCATAGTAGGAATCTTCTTCTGCTGCGATGGCTCGCCCCTCCAGAAAGGGCACAATCTCATCCAGAACACCCGTATCCGCAGTGCTCGTCACATAACGGCACACTGCCAGGGGTAACCAGAGATAATCATCCGAACAACGCGTGCGTACACCACGACCCATTGGGGGATGCCACCAATGCTGTACGTCCCCTTCAACGAACTGGCGGCTTGCGCACAGAAGCACATGTTGGCGCACCAGTCTGGGCTGTGCGTGGACGAGCGCCATGACATCCTGCAATTGGTCGCGAAAACCGAATGCCCCACCCGACTGATAGTAGCCGCTTCGTGCCCAGAGACGACACGCCAGGGTCTGGTACACCAGCCATCCGTTGGTCAGGATATTGAGCGATGGATCAGGGGTTTCCACCTGTACCGCGCCCAATGTATGGTTCCAGTACTGCCACACCGCTTCAAGCGCGCCACGCGCCGCCAGGTCTCCACGAAATCGTTGTACGATCTGACTAGCATCAACGACATTGCGACCGACTCCCAGCCGGAACACGATGTCGCGCTGCTGCCCTTCCGACAGGTCAAAGTTCACCTGCATTGCACCGCAGGGGTCCAGGGCGGGCCCCACCTTCCCTGACAAGTGCGAGCGCCCCATCGCCGCCGGGCTTTTTAACGAACCATTGCGCCCGATGAATTCCGTACGGTCTCCGGTCAGGCTGCGTGCCGTGTCATCCACATCAAGAAAGGCCACACGGTCAGAAAACTCCGTGTTATACGGATTGCGGGCAAAGAGCGCGCCACTTTGCACGCTGATCTCGGTGGTCACATGCATGGACGTTTTCTCGGGAAGATCTCCCAGCACCCACTCCACATAGCTCGTAGCGGAAAGTTTGCGCGATCGTCCGGACTCATTCCTGACCTTCAATACGGAAAACCTGACAGGGGCATCCATTGCCACATAAACCCATAATTCCGAGAAAATGCCTCCCACCCTGATTTCGAAAACACTATAGCCCAATCCGTGGCGAACCACGTAGGGCACTGGTGCGCGTGCCGGCAACGGCATGGGTGACCAGACATATCCAGTCTCTTCATCGCGTAGATAGAACGCCTCTCCACCAGGGTCGCTGACAGGATCATTGCGCCACGGTGTCAGGCGAAACTCATGCGCGTTCTCGCACCATGTATATGCATTGCCGCTTTCTGAAATGACGGAACCAAAGTAGGGATTGGCCAGAATGTTGACCCACGGAGCCGGCGTCACTTCGCCAGGATGCAACACCATGACATATTCCCGACCGTCCGTGGTAAACCCACCCAGTCCATTGAACAGAACCAGGTCCGAACGCGCCAACGCGCGTGCAGGCAACTCTGGCCTGGGAGTTTTGCTCTGGATCAACTGCGGCGTACGCGATTCCACCAGGACGCGGCGATCAAGCTGCTCCTCCAGCGTTCCCCGCCCATCCGAGATGACCACGCGTGCAACTGACTGCAGCAGGATGCGATCTTCGCTAGAGATCTGTTCTGCTGACCGCACAAAGATGCCACCGGGCCGATCGATCACGCTCGCTTCAAGACCCGAGGCAATCAACCCCATGATCTGTTCATGCAACTGTTGCCGGTAACCTGCATGGTCCTCGTTCCAGATCACGAGGTCTACTGCAAGCCCTTTCAGGCGCCAGTACGCATGCGCCTGTACGAGTTGGCGCACGAGATCAATATTGGCGGCGTCCTCAATCTGCAACAACACGATGGGCAAATCTCCCGAGATGGCATAACCCCACAGACCAGACTGCCCCCGGCGATTTTTAGTCATCAGGTACGCGTCCGCGCGCAGGGATGCATTGGCATAGATAATGGAACTGGACAGACGCGCGTAGAGTTGCGCGTCAGCCTCGGTGGCATTGAGCTGCCTCAGCACAACCTGGCAATGTGTCCAGGTCAGGTCGAAGACGCGATCCGAGAGGTATCTGTCCTGATATTTCTCCACTAGTCCCAATACCATGTCCCGGGTATCGCCAATGCCAGTCACCATATCCACAGTGACCGACTGTTCCGGCTCGAGCATGATGCGGTATCGAATGGAAACAATGGGGTCCAGCACCGAGCCCTCGGTGCCCGAGAGCTCCCCCAGTTTGCTCATGGCCAATGGGTCAGCCGTACTTCGCGTACGACCGATGAACCGGAGGCGATCGGTTTCGTAGGACACTTCACCGATATCGGCGCCGTGCACCGTCATCAGGTGAAACATCCATGGGGCATTCTCGACGAGGGAGCGGGGCCGGCGCGTACACAGAATTGCATGTCGCTCCTTCAAAATTTCGGTCTGAACGAAAAGGTTATTGAAGGCAGGATGAAGCGCATCCGAAGCCGATGACGCAATCACCACTTCAGCATAGCTTGTGACGTCAATTTCCCTGCGCATCCACGCGCGATTGGTGATACGCGTACGACGCAACTCGATGTCATCCTCGGGCGAAACGACAATCTCGGTATGCGTCTCAAAATCCTCATCGTCAGTGCCGACCAAATCGCGGCGGCGAAATTCTGCGCGTCCTTCGGAGAAAATCGCCTCAAAACTTTCCGGGCGCTTGAGCGTCGGCTGATGCGCCGTTGACCAATAGGTGCCGCTTGCAATGTCACGAATGTAGCAATACATGCCCCAATTATCGCGAGTGCTGTCTTCGCGCCAGCGCAAGACGTCAATGCCATTCCAACGGCTGAACCCGCTCCCCGCGTTGGTGACCATCACGTGGTAGCGGCCATTGGACAGCAGTTGTACCTCCGGCACCGGCGTGTCAGGCGTGTTGAATGTGCGAATCGGCATCTCTGCTGCAAACGATATGGAGCGTATTCCAGAAAGTTGCGCCGCATGCGATAACAAAGCCGTCGCTTTGGGAATGCGTTCCTGGAGCAGCGGCATGATCGCCTGAAACATCCGCTCAGACTCAAAGCGACGCTGCATGGGGCGTTCCAGCAACAGGTAGGCTATAGCGAGCAGGCTCATGCCCTGGTGATGGGCCATAAAGGATCGAACCACGGTGCCATACTGCCCGCGACGCTGTCGTGCAGGTGTGTAATCAATCGCTTCAAACAAGCCCAGCCGACCCATAAAGCCTTCGGCCGAAAGCCGCTGCAGGTTCAGGCATGCCTCCTCGGGTGCCACCATCAATGCAAGCGCCGAGGCATAGGGCGCAATGACCATATCTTCGGCCAGCCCGCGCTTCAACCCCAAACCTGGCACGCCAAAGGCACGATACTGGTAATTGAGGTGGACATCGAACGTGTTGTATCCGGATTCCGATATTCCCCAGGGTAACCCGGCCTGTTTGCCATATTCGATCTGCCGCGCCACAGCCGCTTTGCAGGTCTGGTCGAGCAAGGTGTTATCGTACGTTGGCATCACCAGCAACGGCATCAGATACTCGAACATCGAACCGCTCCAGGACAATAGAACCGGCTCTCCACCCGCATTGGCCAACAGGCGCCCCAGGGCAAACCAGTTTTCCTGGGGTAATTGCCCCTGCGCTATGGCTACAAAGCTGGACAATCGCGCCTCCGAGGCCAACAAGTCGTAATAGCTCAAGTCCGTTCGGCGCTCACCCACGTTATAGCCGATGGACAACAGATGACGCCCCTTGTCGAACAGGAAGTCAAACTGCGTGATCGACAGCGCTCCGGATTGCGCCACCAGATCCTCGATGACAACCATCCTGTCTCTGGCTCGGGCGCTCCCCTCTGCCACATGTCTGCGCAATTCGGAGAGCCCTTCGCGCAGTTCAAAACTCCCGGATAGCGTCTCGTGCAGACTTTTCAATTCACGCAATGTTGGAATGGGGGCAAGCGATGCAAACGCCTCCATCCCTTCCGCTGTTGTGTGCAGTGATGCCCATGGAATTAGAAACGTGAGCTCGTCCAGGGCGGCGTGAACTTGCCGGGAAAGCGCCTGCGCCCACCATGTCGCTTCGCTTTGAGGCGCCTTGTCGCCCCCATCTGGCTGGGAAGCCGCAATCCGGTTCACCAGGGTGGTGGCGTCGGCATCAAGGCGCAGGAGATGCATGTGCAATGCTGCAACCGTATCGGGAGCCGCCGCGGTTGCAGCCCGAAGATCCCTGAGAAATGCAGACGCCCAATTCGCAGCGTCTCTATCCAGAGCATCCAGAAGAATTCTGCATGTATCCCCCAGCCCGTAAAATAACTGCATTCCCAAAATCCGTTCATCAGCAAGAACGCGCAGACCTGCGCGCAAAGTCAGCAAGTGTCCCGTCAGGTTGCCGCTGTCCACCGTCGAGATGTACAACGGCAGCATTGGCTGCAACGTCAGCGTGTCATACCAGTTGTAGAAATGGCCCCGATACTGTTGCAACTGATTCATCGTGCGCAAAGTATCTGCCGTACGCACCACGAGCTGTCCAGCCGGAATGTACCCAAAATCATAGGCCGACAGATTCGCCAGCAGCGCAAGCCCCATGTTGGTCGGAGACGTGCGATGCGCAATCGGGTCCGCGCGATACTCCTGCACATTATCAGGGGGTAGCCAATGGTCCTCTGCGCCAACGAAGCTTTCGAAAAACCCCCAGGTCCGCCGCGAAAGCGCACGCAGAAACAACCTCTGGTCGGTCTTCAAGGTGACCTTGCGGGGCTTGAGCAAACGGCTCAACCACCAGGCGATGCCAGGGGACAAAAACCACAAGAACAATACTGGCCAGGCCAGGACCCATACCGCAGGTCTTGATGACGCCAGGAAAAACGTCAACGCAATGGCGACCGCAGGAGCAACCCACATGGCCCGTAAACTGACCACGAGTTCGTTGCCTCCCTTGCTGGTTAGGCCGTGCTCGGCAGCTGCAGAAGGATTCCATTCCAGCAATCGCCTGTGGGTCACCACCATCCGCCATACCGTTTGCGTAATGGCTCCCAGACTGAAATAGGCTTCAAATGGAAGGCAGGAGATTTCGAAAACCGCTTGTGTGAGGCGCCTGGAGGCCGAACGCAACACGGCCAGAAGATGCTGCCTGAGCAATACCTCCTCCGGTTTGCGAAACAAATCCAGGAAAGAAACGCATAAGGCGGGAACAAGCATGATGCCGATCGCCAACCCGATCCATAGCCCTGGCGGCGAGAGGACCGACCATCCCAATATAAACATCAACGTCAGCGCCGCTGGCACGAGGCTGCGCCGCATGTTATCAATCAGCTTCCATTGCGACAGTAGCGAAAGCGGGTTGGTGTCGCCACCCGGGACGCGTGACAGCAACCATCCCACCAGCTGCCAATCGCCGCGTATCCACCGATAACGCCGGCTCACATCGACGCTGTAGCAAACCGGGTAGTCTTCATATAAATACACGTCGCTCAACAGCCCTGAGCGGGCGTAACATCCCTCGAGCAGATCATGGCTGAGGATGCAATTTTCCTGGAGGCGCCCATTGAGCGCCAGCTCGAAGGCATCAACATCGTAAACTCCCTTGCCAACAAACGAACCCTCGTCAAATACGTCCTGGTATACATCCGAGACGACACGCGTATAGGGATCAATGCCAGGCTCCCCTCCGTACAACCTTGCGTAGCGGGACCGACTCGCTCCCGGAAGGCTGATGGCCACACGCGGTTGCAGGATTCCATAGCCTTCCGTGATGCGTTTCTTTTCTTCGTCGTAGCGTGCGCGATTGAGCGGGTGCGCCATCGCTCCGACAAACTGACGCGCTGCATCGCGTGGCAGTTGTGTATCCGTGTCGAGTGTGATGACATATTTCACGCTGGACAGCATTGCGGTATCACCCACAATGGACGAGAAGTTACTCGCGGAAAGATCTTGATCGCTTCTGCGAAGCAACGCGTTCAAATCCAACAACTTGCCGCGCTTGCGCTCGTAACCCATCCACACCCGTTCCTGCGGATTCCATCGCCTGGGACGATGAAACAGGTAGAAGAAATCCCCCTGAGCCCCCTTCTCGCCAGCCCTATACTTCTCGTTCAATTCGTCAATTCTGGCATGCGCCAGCTGGACCAGCGCGCCATCTTCCGGGAGTGACTCCTGAAGTGCATCGCAAAAATCTGTCAACAATCCAAAGTGCAGGCATTTATCCTGGTTTGCCAGAAACCGGACTTCCAGCGCCTCAACCAACGCTTCGATATCCAGTGCATTGGTCAGCATGGTCGGCACCACCACCAGTGTTCGCGCCGTATCTGGAATACCGTCGGAGAAGTCCATTCTTGGCAATGCATGGGGCGACACCAGCAATGTGGCCACCCAATTCACCAACGCTACGGACAACTGGCTGGCAGCGATCAATACGACGATGGCAACGCCGAACAACGCAATACCTGAAATACCTTCTGAACGCGCCTGCATGACCATGCCCATGCAAATCAACGCTGCAATCAACACGATTCCACCCAGATACGGGAGCAACGGCAATCGCCCGGCGGCTTTTAGCACGGCCCCAAATATGGAGCGGCGAAAACCCACAAGCTGCTCAAGCTTGGGCAATTCCTTGCCGATCAGGTAGTAACCTACATGTCGCGCACGATCATCCATACCAGCACCTGCCAACTCCACGGCTTTTCTGGCGACTTCCTGCTCGGTCAGGATGCTTTTCTTTGCGATTCCTTCCGTTGCGTGGCGATAACGATCACGAGTGACAAAATCCATCCTGCCGTAGATTCCACTGGGATCCTCAAGCAGTGTCTGCTCGACGACACTCATGGTCTCCACAAACTCACGCCAATCCACCGCACCCAAAACCCGAAGACTGGCGATGCAGTTGCTGATGGAAACCTGGTCGGAAGCCTGATGCTGATTTTCTGACTGAACCAGTCGCTCGATGGTCAATCCGGATTCCGCAAGGCGCTGATCAATCCAGGTCAGCGGTAGCGCCAGCGCAGGGCCTCGTCCCTGCAAGCGACGCGCGAGCTCCGCGACGAAGGGACTTGCCATGGGCGGGTTTGAGCGTGCCATGTCCGAGATCACCAGAATCAGGCTCTTGGGATCCTTCTCCGCAATCTCCGTCATCCTGTCTGCCCAAGAATCTGCCAGATCCCGTTCAAACCACTCTATGGCAATCCGGGTGCCGACCCGACGGAGATTTTCTATGAGCGCCAGGCGCAGCATGATGGGGATGGCCCATAGTTCGCCCAACTTGAGGGCTGCCACGGTCTGGTAGGCCGTCACGAAGCGGCTGAGGCTTTCCATATCCACGCGACCATCACCGTGCGCGATCACTTCGAGCGCAATGTCATACACGCGCGGACGCCCTGCCGATGGGCTAGAGGCCACGCGCGGCAGTTCAAAACTGTAACCCTTGGGAAGATGTCTTTTGGCCGTACGAATTTGTTCTTCTATGAGATAGAAATTGTCGAGCAGCCATTCCCCCGCTGGCGTGATGCGGCGCTTTGCAGTAACCGCCTCTGTCAGCAAATTACATATCCGGGTCAGAGCGCTTTCGTTCTCGGCCAACCGGGTCAGCAACAAATCTGGGGCTGTTCCTGCAGCCAGCTGATGTGCCGCCGCGAAAACCTTGCCGTGCTGTGCCATCTGATCGGCGCTAAACAGCACAGAGCGCAACGGAGGCTCTTCATCAGGCAATATCCTCGGCCACCGACTTAATGTGCTGTTCCGGGCAAAAGCCTGAGTGATCCGTTCGCGGGTCCGGCTCACAATCAACAAAGGGAAATCCTCAACTGGAAATGGTCGCCTGGGAACGGGTTCCCCCGCATCCGATAATCCTATACTCTGGTCGTAGCAGCCTCTGTACGATACCGCACACAATCCATGGAAAGAATGTACACTAGGCCCGTCAACAGGAGGCTTTTGTATGCCACTAGCTCATGATCCCCGTGAGAATCACCTCCTAGCCGCTTTGCCGTCGGAAGACTACGAGCGTATCTTCGCCAATCTGGAACGGATTCCCCTGCCTCTCGGAGAGTCGCTTTACGAATCTGGCATTCAGATGAGCTATGTTTATTTTCCCATCAACTCGATCGTTTCCCTCCTCTACGTCATGGAAGATGGTTCATCGGCAGAAATTGCCGTGGTGGGCAACGAAGGGATTGTCGGAGTCTCACTCTTCATGGGCGGCGAGTCCACACCCAGCCGCGCCGTGGTGCAAAGCGCCGGGCACGCCTACCGGTTGAGGGGGCCGCTCCTGAAACACGAGTTCTATCGCGCCGGTCCCATGCAACGATTATTGTTGCGCTACACCCAGGCGCTGCTGACGCAAATGGCACAGACCGCGGTATGCAACCGACACCACACATTGGACCAGCAATTTTGCCGCTGGCTGTTGCTGAGTTTCGATCGCCTCAACTCCAACGAATTGGTCATGACGCAGGAGTTGATTGCAGACATGCTCGGCGTGCGCCGGGAGGGAGTCACCGAGGCCGCAGGAAACGTGCAAAAAGCAGGCTTGATCAAGTACAGCCGGGGCCACATCACCATACTGAACCGCGCCGGCTTGGAAAAGCGGGCCTGTGAATGCTATGCAGTGGTCAAAAAGGAATTTGACCGACTGCTTCCTGACTGACTATCAGCAACAGGGGGTTCAATGCCAAACGTTTCTGACCCCTGCCAGAATCACATCCTCGCCGCCCTGCCAGCGGAAGGCTATGAAGGCGTTATCAGCGTCGCCCGGTACATGGGTAGCGAAACCACGCCTACCCAGGCCATCGTGCAAAGTGCCGGTCATGCCTACCGTCTGCATGTGAATACATTGCTGAACGAATTCAACCACCACGGTGAACTGCATCGTCTGCTGCTGCTCAGCCTCGACCGCCTGACTTCCAACGAAATTGTCATGACCCGGGAGCTGATTTCCAACATGCTGGGGGTGCGTCGCGAGGATGTCACCGAAGCTGCAGGTCGTCTGCAATGAGAAGGCTTGATCAAATACAGCCGCGGCCACATCCTGGTGCTTGACCGGCCGCGCCTGGAAGCCCGAGTCTGAGAGTGCTATATGGTGGTCAATAGGGAGTTTGACCGCCTGCTATCAAAGTAATCATTCCCCCTCTTCCGCGCAAGCTCAAGGCACATATTTCACCCTCGTTCTGTGCGCTACCGCCCAGACGCCCTCTCTTTTTTGGCCCACTGTGGGACAAGCTTTCCCCCGGTGCCCACGCTTAAAGGAGTCCAGTGTCCGCGCTCATTCCAGCGACATTTTCAAACCATATTCTGGACGCCTTGCCGCACAAATACCGCATGCAGTTTATGGCAGGTTGCGAGTCCGTCGAGCTCAATTTTTCTGAAGTTCTGGTTGAACCAGGCGAGCGCATTCACCATGTGTACTTTCCCACCGACAGTTTCATTTCCCTGATTGCCCCCATTGGTGGCCATGCAGGACTGGAAGTGGGCCTGATCGGTGATGAAGGAATGTTTGGCGTTCCCTTGATGCTGGGCACTGATGTTTCATCGTTGCATGTCCTGGTGCAAGGCGGCGGCGTGGCACTGCGCATGAAAGCTGCGTTATTTCGACTTGAAATCGACCGGAGCGCTGCCCTGCAACTGGAGTTAAGACGCTATCTTGGCGTCGTTATTGCCCAGCTCTCGCAAACCGCAGCTTGTACCCATTTTCACCGGGTGGAAGCACGACTTGCGCGTTGGCTGCTGATGACCCGGGATCGTGCACACTCCAATCAATTTCACATCACCCATGAATTTATGGCCTACATGCTGGGCGTACGTCGCGTTGGCGTCACCAAGGCTGCCACATCACTGCAAAATCAAAAATTTATTCGTTACGGTCGCGGTGAAATCACCATTCTCAATGGTGATGGCCTGGAAGGTGCTGCATGCGAATGCTATGCTGCAGACAAGGAAACTTACACCAGAATCATGAGCTGACTGCCGCGAAAGCAGGAATATCATCGCCCTCCTGGGTCAGAAACCTTGGCCCAGGATTGATCACCGGGGACACTGACGACGACCCCAGCGGCATTGCCACCTATTCACAGGCTGGCGCCCAGTTTGGCTTCAGCATGTTGTGGGCGATACTGCTAACCTATCCGTTGATGGTGGCTATCCAGGTCATCAGCGCCCGGATTGGTCGCGTCAATGGCCACGTTCTTGCCACCAACATTCGCCAGCAATTTCCCGCCTGGCTGCTGCATGGCGTTGTTGGATTGCTCCTGTTTGCTAACACCATCAATATTGCAGCTGATATTGCTGCCATGGGATATGCCATGAAATTGATGGTTGGCGGTCCCAAACACCTTTATGCGATTCTTTTCGGCATCCTTTCTCTTATCCTGCAGATTTTCATTCCTTGTATCAGGCTGGACACCTCCATCGGCATGGCGGGGGCATTTGCGTGGCGCAATGGCCTGGAATTGAGGCTTTGCAGCGGCAAAGCGGTTTTACGGCATCATTGCCTTATCAACTTTGATGGGTGTCTTGCTCTGCTTCACACCCATTGACCCGATCAAGGCTCTCTACTGGAGCGCTGTCATCAACGGGGTGATTTCAGTTTCCATCATGGTTGTCATCATGCTACTGGCTTCAAGACGGGAAGTCATGGGCCCGTTCGCCATTTCCATGAAAATCAGGATATTAGGCTGGGCAGGCACGGGCGTCATGGACATCGCCATGCTCTCGATGTTCTGGTTTCTGGGCAAGTAAGCCAGCCACAAAACCGTCTCATTTTCGCTCATTACCGCAAAAATCATCAGGCTATGTACGCCACCGTACAGAGCTTCCAGCCTCAATAAGCGAGACTTGTGTCCGTGACCTGCGTGTACAGCATTTGTGTTGGACGGCGGGTGTATGCACCGACTAAGGTCTGTCGGCCACATAAGCGGCTTTCTGGACCAGATGAAGAGGGTAAGAAAATGAAAAATGAACTCAAAGGGTATTCCAGATTCCTGACATGGTCCATGGCATTGCTGTTGAGCGCTTTGGCAGCAGGATGCGGAGGTGGTGGCGGTGGGCGTGATCCGATTCTGGGCGTGGGCAGCATTGTTGCACTACCCCCAACGGTCACTGCAGTCGCCCCAGTCAATAACGCCACTGGCGTGCCCATCAACAACACCATCATTACCGCTGCTTTTAGTGAGCCCATGTCCCCGTTGACCGGTGGCGCTACCTTTACCGTGACCTGCGCGACACCCTGCGCCAACGCCACAGGCACCGTGACCCTGGATGCCACTAACCGAATTGCCACCTTCACCACGGCAGCGAATCTGGCTCCCCTGACCCTATATACTGGAACGATCACAGGCGCCCGGAGCATCTCCACAGGTCTGGCGCTGGCTGTTCCTTACGTATGGCATTTTACGACAGGTCTTGCGCCAGACACGACACGGCCCAGGGTCTCGCTCACCGATCCTGCCACGACGACACCGGGTCCGACTACTGATGTTCCTACCAATACGGCAATCACTGCCGTATTCACGGAGGATATGGCCCCGTTAACAATCAACGCAACGAGCTTTTCTGTGACTGGCCCTGGCACCGCGCCTGTAGCTGGTGCCGTGTCTTACGTGGTAGGTTCAAGAACTGCCGTGTTTAAACCTACAACCATTCTTGTAGCGGGGACCACCTATACCGCCACCATCACCACCGGCGCCACGGATCTGGCTGGCAATGCCCTGGCAGGTAATCAGGCGGCATTGCCCGCGGCAAGCAATTACATATGGACCTTCGATACCACGGCGGCACCGATACCGGCAGCCAATATCTCGGTGCTATCCACCTACCCCTTCTCTGGTTCGGCAGGCTTATGCCCGGGTTTGACAATCAATGCAACCTTCAGCTTGCCCATCGGCGTGCGGATGGACCCACTGACCGTCAACTCTGCGACCTTTACGGTGACTGGACCGGCCCCTGCTTCGACCCCCGTCACAGCGGCTTCTGTGGTGCTTGATGCAGCCACAGGTCTTACAGCCACTTTTACGACGCTGAACAATCTTACTCCCGGCGTCACCTATACGGCTACGATCAAAGGTGGTGGCACAGGCGTCAAGGATCTGGCCATTCCTGCAGACATGATGGCTAACGACTACTCCTGGGATTTTACGGCAGGAAGTTGCACGGCAACGGCACCACCAGCACCCTCGATCCTTGGAACGGCTTCGACGTTTGGGACTTTTGGGGGATCATCTGGAATGACCAATCAGGGAATCAAAACCGTAGTCAATGGAGACATTGGAACCATCGCGACAGGAACTTCCATGGTTACTGGATTCCACGATACGGCAGGAGATATTTATACGGAAACCCCAAGCAATATTGGCGCTGTGAATGGAACAATTTATACCTGTACGACATCCACCACGGGCCCCACGTCTGCCGCTGTCAATGCTTCGTATTGTGCGGTTGCAACCCAGGCTCGCCTCGACGCAGTGGCAGCGAACACAACCCTGGTAAATATGCCAGTCACTGGAACGGCTCCTGCCAACCTGGGTGGGCAAACCATCTCTCCCGGGGTTTATAGTTCCAGTAGTGGGTTTGGAATCACAGGTTCAGATCTAACCCTTGACCCCCACGGTGATGCTAATGCAGTCTGGGTATTCAAGATGCCGTCATCTTCCCTCACTGTAGGAGACACGGCCCCGAGAAATGTCATCCTGATTGCTCCCGCTCAACCCAAGAATGTGTATTGGCAAGTGGGTAGCGCCGCGGTAATCAACTATGCAGGCGGTGGGACCATGGTAGGCAACATCATTGCCTACTCTGGCGCCACGTTCTCCAACCCTGCGAATGCTACGAATACACTCCTACTGACAACATTAAACGGCAGGGTGCTGAGTCTGGTTTCTTCAGTGACGCTGGTGAACACCATTATTAACGTACCAGCCCCGTAAACGGGATGCATCAGAGACCACAATCAATGCACCGCATATTTCTGGAGAAGAACATGAAATCAACAAGAGTCTCAGGGGCGATGGGTCTGGTGACACTCGCATTAATCTCCAGCCCGTTCTCGGTAGCGGACGACCTGGGGTGGTATGTGGGTGGCAATGTAGGCCAGTCGAAAGCCACTATTGATGATGCACGAATCACCCGTAGCCTCTTAGGCAGCGGGTTTACCACCAACTCCATGACGGATGACAACCGGGATACCGGCTACAAGGTATTTGCCGGATATCTGTTCAACAAGTATTTTGCGGTTGAGGGCGGTTACTTTGATCTGGGAACATTCGGATTTACTTCCACCACCACACCCGCTGGAACTCTGCATGGCAACACCAAAGTCGATGGCGTCAATCTGGACCTGGTTGGCTTTCTTCCCATCACTGAAAAGTTTTCGGCATTTGGCCGAATAGGGGCCATCTATTCCGATGCAAAGGATTCTTTTACGGGAACGGGATTAGTCACTGTGCTCAATCCAAACCCCAGCAAAGGAGATGCCAATTACAAGGCGGGCCTTGGGTTACAGTATGCATTCAATGAATCGCTCGGGATGCGTCTCGAGGCAGAACGTTACCGGATCAACGATGCTGTAGGAAACCGGGGCGACATTGATCTCGTCTCTGTTGGTCTGGTCTACCGCTTTGGTGGAAAGAAGGCCGAACCGGCCCCTGCACCCCGAGCTGCAGAGCCCGTACCCGTTGTGGTTGCCGCAGCACCAGAGCCAAAACCGGAACCAGTGGTTGTTACACCGCCGCCGACTGTCCACAAGAAAGTCTCATTCACTGCGGATTCACTTTTTGGATTCGACAAATCGAGGGTGCGGCCTGAAGGCAAACAAGCACTGGACAGATTTGCTTCAGAGCTCAAGGGAACAGAGTTTGGTGTCATCACAGTCACTGGGCACACGGATCGAATCGGCAAGCATGACTATAATGTCAAGCTCTCGAAGCGCCGTGCTGAATCTGTCAAAGATTACCTGGTGGAGTCTGCTGGCATCCCCGCCGGAAAGATCACTACCAAGGGTATGGACGGCTCTGAGCCTGTAACGAAGCCTGGTGAATGCAAAGGCAAAAAAGTAACTAAAAAGCTGGTCGACTGCCTGCAACCCGATCGCCGAGTAGAGGTAGAAGTTTCCGGTACAAAGTAGCATCTGGCCGTTGTAGACTGAAAAAAGACCAGGGTGGCATGATAGCCACCCTGGTCTTTTCATGCATTCTGCGCCCATCACATCAGTCCTCAGATTGCCTCAAAACACCAAGCTAGATTATCAGGATAATCACAGGATAAGCACCAGCAACACGACGGCCAACAGAATAATGATGAGTTCATTGTTAGAAAAGCTGCCACCTGCCGGCAATAGATCGAATTTTTGCGAGAGCTCCCGTGCTTCAGAGTCGCTAAGCAAAGCCACACGCTGTGCAGTGACAATGGCACTCAATCCCATCTCCTGCAGCTTCTTCTGAACATCGGAACGGACAATAAAACTGTCAACAACTACTCTGTCCTGGACTTGATCAGGCTGAGCCAGTTTCTCCGTGCCAATTAATTCTGCATTGACGACCGGAGATATTGAAAAAACACTGATCCAAAACAGTGCACCAAGCATCCGATTAAAAAATGATTTTATATTCATGGCATAACCCTCTAAAAACTGGATCGGGGAATGTGCAGTCATTTTGAGCCTGCGTTCAAGAACAGACTTGGCTTTCGAACGCAGGCGCATTTTCTTCTGCAGATCTGGTGTTGATTTGAATTACTTTTTAGGACTCAAAGTATTCGCATACTTCTTGCTGGCTTCTGCCCCATGCTCGCTGGCTTGGGCCATATGTCCATGAGCCACCTGGGCATGATGCGCAGCTGCCTTGTGATCACCAGACTCATGATGCTTTGCGGCCTCCTTGTGGTGCTTTGAGGCCTGCTCATGATGCTCAGCAGCTTGATGATGATGTTGCTCCTGCGTATGCAATGGGGACGATTCTGTATTCTTCGCATGTAACTGTGTCATTTACTTCTCCAGAAATTAATCAACTATGGATCCATCACTTCAGTGAACCAAAACAGCGACTCACGGCCCCATAGTAAGGAACGAACAGTAGAATTTCTGTCTGGTGGCGTACATAAATATCAATCAGCAAAACCTGAGTTATGTGCGATAGCGAACGGAGCGTCCTTGAAAAACAGGTGTTAAATAATGTTCACGAACCTGTTTTGAATGAGAGCCAAAATGAACGCAATCAAGAATGTCCAATTGATCGGTATTTCCCTGTTTATCGTCGCCGGTCTGACTGCATGCAACAAACCTGGTCCCGCGGAGACAGCTGGGAAAAAGTTTGATCAGGTAGTTGATGATGCCAATAAGAAGCTAGATGAAAAAAGCGAAAAATTAAGTGTCAACCTCGATGATTCCGAGATTACGACCAAGGTCAAATCAGCCATATTTGCTGAGCCCGGACTCAAAACGCTGCAAATCAGCGTAGATACAGCGAAGGGTATCGTGACTTTGAGCGGATCCGTGGATTCGCAACAAAATAGTGACAAAGCAAAATCGTTAGCCAGTGCAATAACCGGCGTAAAAAGCGTTGAAAACAGACTGTTCGTAAAGTAATTCTGAAAATCCCTTTGATTATCACCCTATGATTTGGAGTGAACCATGAATTCCCAAGATGCCTATAAGCAAAAAATGGCGGCACAACTGAAAGAATGGAGCGCACAGATCAATTTACTGGAAGCCAAGATGGAGAATGCGGGCGCCGATATGAAAGTCAAAGGTGTCGATGAACTTCGCGCACTGCGAGCCAAGCAAAACGTGGCTTCTGAAAAATTGAAAGAACTTGGAAAAGCCAGAGGTGAGGCGTGGGTACACCTCAAAGGCACCGCTGACAAAGTCTGGGAGGACCTCAAGGCCGGCATTGCCGTGGCCCATTCGAAATTCAAATGACCGGTCAGCCTGTTACAAGCGCCCCATCAGCATCAAAACAACCACAATAATCAATAGCAGGCCAAGCCCGCCACTCGGAGCATAACCCCACGAATGGCTGTGGTGCCAGGTGGGAATCACACCAATCAGCAACAGCACCAGAACGATGAGTAAGATGTTTCCAAGTGACATTTTTTAGTCCTCGTGATAGCGGATTAACGTGGAGCGATCCTTTTATTCTCATCTGAGAGGATGATTTCCACTCGCCGATTTAATTGACGATTCACAGGGGTGTTATTGTCAGCAATCGGATAGGACTCTCCATAGCCCTTTGTTTCAATTCGGTCGCCGCTGACACCCATTCTTACCAGTGTCATGCGTACCACT
This sequence comes from Pseudomonadota bacterium, assembly GCA_021804705.1. GTDB lineage: Bacteria > Pseudomonadota > Gammaproteobacteria > Burkholderiales > Ferrovaceae > JAJZRV01. The sequence goes on along the minus strand of JAJZHC010000001.1, from coordinate 4,699 downwards.
TCGGCACGTCGCTCCGAAAGATTTTGATTGAGAGTTTCGCCACCGGTACTGTCGGTGTAGCCTTCTATCAAGACACGTTCTTGCGGGTATTGCATGAGAAAATCCGCCAGCTTTTGTACATTGTGCATGCCGGCTGGGTTTACTTCAGACTTGTTGGTGTGGAACAGGACGTCACCCAATGTAATCACCATACCGCGCTGCGTCTTTTTAGCATTGAGATCCTTGAGCTGCGACTCCTGTTTTGCGATGCGCGCACGATCGCGTTCGGAATTGGCGCCTGCTACTGCCAGAGCAGTAGCTTGCTGATCCGCGGTTTGCTGAATCGCGACCACCTGCGCCTTGGACGCATCAGCTTCTGCCGTTCTGGCTGCCAGTCTGTCGTGATCCCGCTGTGACGCTGCCTTGGCAATTTCCTGCTCGGCAGCTTTGCGCTGGGCAGATTCCTGGGCAATCCTTACTTTCTGTCTGGCGATATACGCCAGTTGATTTACTGTTGCTTCGCTTTCATCTTTGCTCATGGCATTGTCAGCCTTGAGCAGGGAATCGCCGGCCTCCCGTAACTCTACGGGAGCAAGCGTTGTGACCTGAGGATCATTCCGTGCCATGTCATAACTGTGATGCGCATCCGTCAGTAATGAATTTTGTGGCATGGTGCTGCAACTGGCTAACGCCGCAACAGCAATCAAGGACATGGGGAAATTAAAATTCTTTTGCATGATCAACTCCAGAGAGGATTACTTGGCATTTCGGTTCATTTCTTCACGAAGTACGTGAGCGTCTTCATGCAATGCGTCTGCCGACTTTTTGGCCTTGGCTGCACGCGTCGTGGCTAGAGCCAATTGCGCATCCACCTGGGCTTGTTCGGCGAGACTTCTGGCCTGCTCATAATTTTTTTCAGACATGGCCTGTTCTGCTCCACCCATTTTCTCCATGGCGGTTTTCAGCTGACTGGGCGCATATTCGTTGCTGCCGGCGGTGGAGGCCTCGGTCACTGCAGCTCTTGAGATGGTCATCTGTTCGGTTGGCGCCGGAATGCTTGCGCAACCGGCCACAAAAAGTGTGCAAGCAGCCATGAGGCCGGCTCCCTGCATCACAGATATTGATTTGATTATAAGTATATTTTTCATCATCGTTTCCCATGGAAAATGCGTCAACCTCATTAAACTTTATGGCGATGTCCTTTCACCGTGCGCTGGCGCACATATTTGTTTTTAAACGTGGAGGAAGATACATCATGAATCGTCTTTCCCACTGATTGCCTGGCATTTATGCCTTACGTCCCCTAGGAGATCGGCAATGAATCAATATTTTTTAAAATTTACAAACACCAGTGTGCGCACGGCGGTGGCGGCTGCTTTGGTTGCCACGATTGGGTTTACTGCAATCCCGTCCATTGCAGGTACGGCTGGCACAAAAGCAAGCGAAGTTGAACGCGTCGAGCTTCGCATCAAAAACATGCATGCCCGGCTCAGAATTACCCCTGAACAAGAAGAAAAGTGGTCCATGGTTTCTGACGTCATGCGTGAAAACGCCAAAAAAATGGACGCACTGACTCAAACCAGAATCAACAACGTCAAGACCATGAATGCAGTTGAGGATCTTAAGTCCTATGGCGAGATTGTCGATGCCCATGCTGAAGCCATCAGGAAATTTGCCCCGGTCTTTGAAAATCTTTACGAGAGCATGACCGATGCCCAAAAGCTGGATGCAGACGAACTGTTTCGCCAGGGCGCCAACCATAAGACAAGACAGAAAAAATAGGCTCTGCTTTTCACGTTTCTGACAAATGGAGAGTTAAATTGGACATCCTTGGAACAGAAATCAAAAAGATGGCGATGGCCGTGGCGCTCATAGCTTCGACTTCCAGTTTGATCGCGCTGCCAGCATTGGGCGATCAAAACAATCGTGGAGACCAGAATAATCGCGGCCATGAAGGGGGTCCAGGGGCTCTCGGTAACGAGCGCAATCGCCACTATGGTCATGGCCATGACAACCGGCGCGAAGACCGCCCGGGTTACTACCCTTACATGTACGCCCAACCCGTCTACGTGCCCCCACCCGTCTATTACCCACCCATGCCGTCTCCGGGAATTAGCCTGTTTTTTCCCATCGAGCTTCGATAAATACATGGGATCTGTTCGCTATCGCACAGATATACTTGGCGAGACGATACATCATGTTTACCTCGCAGTGCTGTTGGATAGATTTGCCGTTTATGCGCTGCTTTATATCAAAGGAATGATCATGACCCCTATTCGACGCGTTTTTCTAAACCTGTGTGTCCTCGGCGCATCTGCCCTGTCGCTGGTTGCCATCAGCAATTCCGCCAGTGCCGCTACTGCCGAAGATCTGAACAAGGATGCCGCCCAGGCACTGCAAACCTTGTACCGGACTAATCCCACTGCAGAGAACATCTCAAAACAGGCTAAGGCAGTGTTGGTATTTCCTAAAATCATCAAGGCCGGCCTCGTATTTGGTGGAAGCTACGGTGAGGGTGTTCTGAACGAAGGCTCGAAGGTCATGGGCTACTACAATTCCGTTTCTGCTTCTTTTGGCTGGCAAGCGGGTGCCGAATCATACGGCTATGTAGTTTTTCTCATGAATGACAAGGCCATGAGCTATCTCAAGAAGTCTGAAGGCTGGGAAATCGGCGTAGGGCCGACAGTGGTCGTGATGAATGAGGGTGCCGCCAAAAATTTCTCCTCAACGACGCTGAAGGATGACGCTTATGCCTTCATTTTTGATCAGCAGGGTCTCATGGCCAGCTTGAGCCTGGAAGGTACCAAGATCACGCGCATCAAGCGTTGAGCGTGGCGTGATCATGAGCATTACAGCATGGATTGCCATTGGCGCTGCGGTCGTACTGGTGCTGTACTTGCTCATGATGCGCTTTTTCTTCCGCGAAAGCCGCGATCTTGCCAAACTGATCAATTACAAAAACATCCGTCCCTGGCAAGACAAAGACCGTTAGCTCCCTGGTTTCTGCGCACACCACCAACCCGCTTAGTGACTAAAGGCAGCCTGCAGATCGTGCTGGCTGCTTACGCCGTTTTGCAGTAGCAGCATCAGCAGGATGCGCGATTTTTGTGGAGACAAATCGTCAGCCATCACGGCACCAGCATCCACGATGGTTTTGCCGCCACCTTCAAACCCGTAGTTGGGCAGTACCCGTCCGTTTGGAACGCGACTGGCAATCACCACAGGAATGTTTTTTGACAACGCATACTTGACGGCTGAAAACATGGGAATGTTCATGTTGCCCCATCCCAGTGCCTGCACCACAATGCCTTGGGCGCCACTATCCACCGCGGCGCGCAGAAGCCGGCCGTCGGCCCCGCCATACATGGCGACAATTTCAACATCCGGCATGGTCGTAGCCTTCAGCGGTACAAACTGACGACGCAAGGGCGCGCGCGCAAACATCACACGATCATTGTCCACCACGCCAATGAAACCGTAGTCGCCAGATTTGAAAGTTTCCACGCTGGAGGTATGCGTTTTGGTGACTTCACGCGCCGCATTGATCTGGCCGTTCATGGCCAGCATCACGCCTTTGCCGCAGGCTTGCGGATCCACCGCAATGCGCACAGCATTGAGGAGGTTATTCGGGCCGTCAAAGCCCGATTCCGAGGCGTTACGCTGGGCGCCGATCAAGACCACGGGTTTCTCTGACTGGACGGTGAGGTCCAGCCAATAGGCGGTTTCTTCCAGGGTGTCGGTGCCGTGCGACACGATGACGCCGGACACTTCCGGGCGTGCCAGCGTCTCTTGGACCACCTTCGTCAACTGCACCCAGCGTACCGGATCCATGTAACCGGAGGGCACGTTGCACACATTGATGACTTCAACCTTGGCGTACTGGCTCATTCCCGGTACGGTGGCGAGCAGGTCGTCACCCGAAATGGCGGGAACCGGGGCGTTTATGACGGGATCGATCTTCATGGCAATGGTGCCACCGGTGGCGATCAACACCACCACGGGTTGTACCGCTTCAACTGTGGAGCGCACTTCAGCCCAGGTCAGCGGCAGCGGCGGCTTTTTTTGCAAGCTTTTCGTTGAAGCGTACCATGTCGATCACCATACGCTCATGGGTGGCGGTGCCTATGGTGTCCATGCCGTCTGAAGCAGTGACCTTGAATTCGATGCGCCGGCCGTCCACAAGCGTCACTTCCGCAAGGGCCGTGGCAGTCATGCCCACGGGTGTTGCGGCCAGGTGCGTGACGTCCACGCGTGTGCCAACGGCGCTTTCGTTGGGGTCGAGGTAAGGTTTGATGGCGTTGAGCGCGGCATTTTCCATGAGCATCACCATCACCGGCGTGGAAAACACGGCGGGCAGCATGGCGTCCTTGAAACGATTGGCGAGGTGCCGTTCAGTGACGAGGAGGGAAAACGAGCCCTGGGCTCCGACAGGAATGGGTTGCATGGGGTGATCTCCGTAGGTCGATCTTTTGCAGGAACCCCAATTTTACCGCATTACGCCTACCCGTTTTACTTCCGTGCGCTCAGCTTCGCATGATTTCCAGCACCAGACAGAAGCGCCAATAGACATTCAGATCGGACATGGTTACGCTTGCCACAGCATATATTGGAGCCCGCAATGACCGAACGCCTGGTTGACGTGAAAGCCCTCGATGCCGCCCTTGCGCGCTTTGCCAGCGCGCGCCGCTGGGAGCCCTACCACTCCCCCAAGAACCTCGCC
>JAJZHC010000052.1 GCA_021804705.1 Pseudomonadota bacterium | reverse complement strand
AATGCCAGCGCCATCAACGGCCAGGACGCGCTCAGCCCCCCACCGATCACCACTTCCGAGACATCCACCACTTTCAGCACGTGCGCCAGCCCCATGGCAAGGAACCGGGCAGCATTTTCGAATGCGTTCAGGGCACGGGCATCGCCCCGGTGCGCCAATGCGGCGATGGCCTCGGCATCCAGTCTGGCCTGCCCAGAACCCGCATGCGTGAGACCGATGCCCACTGCCGAAGCATATTGTTCCAGGCAACCGCGGTTACCACAGCCGCAGGCCCGTCCCCCAGGATCAACGATGAGGTGCCCCAGTTCCATGGCAACACCATGCTCACCGGAATAGGGCCTGCCATTGAGGACCAATCCCCCACCCACGCCTGTGCCAAGCCCTACGAACAACAACGAACCCGAGTGCGGGTGATGCAGTAAATATTCGCCATAGGCCGCTGCCAGGGCGTCGTTTTCCAGGATCACGGGTACCCCCAGGCGCGCCTTCAACGGGGTTAGGAGGTCCGCGTTGACGAGACCCGGCAAATTGGGCGACAGGGTGATGACCCGCGTCTGTGGCGCGATGAAGCCGGGAAAGCCGATGCCTACGCCCTGCACCTCGGGATAACGCGTACGCGCCTCCTCGATGGCCTCAGCCAGGACTTCAATGACGGCTTTCAGGCCCTCGGTTGCTGTAACTTTCTGGAAGATGTCAGAAAAACCTGCATGCCTGCGCCGGGACCAAACCAGTTCTTGCCCCGCCAGCACCCCGACTCGCAAGTTGGTTCCACCCACATCCACACCGATCAGGAAGGGCTCCTTCATGCATCGACCGTCAGCCGGATGACCAGGGGCTCCCGTAGCTCGCGGCATGCCCAGACCAGATGCAGTGTTACGGCCTGCATGATTTTTTCAAAGCCGGCTTCGGACTGCGAGACGCTGAAACAGGGTTCGGTGCGCAGCGCACAGGGCTGGCTCAACGCCAGGGTGAGCGCGCCGCCCAGGATCTCGTCGTGCAGGGTCATGGCGCTGCAAAACGGGTCATCGATGGGTTGTGCAAATCCGCCCAGCACATTACCCGCCCTCTCAAAACGCCCCGCAGGGCCATCGCAACTGGGCATGGCGAGATTGAGAACCACTTCCAGGCTCCCTTCTGACTGCGCGCCCAGTGCATAGGTCACCACCAGTACATTGCGTTCCAGGGCGATGCGTTTGTGCAGGGACAGTCCGGGCTCAACGCACTGAAATGCCAGTACCGCACCCGGGGCCGGTTCGGCTTGGGCTTCGTAGTGCAGTAATGCGGGTTCACTGCCATCGCCGGAATGGAGATGATCCAGGAACAGGGAACGGCGCGTGGTGTCAAATACCATGTCTTCGGGCAGGATGGTGTGCTTGAAACTGACCCGCTCATGAGGGTTGGCCAACCCCTGCCCACTCTCGGTGCTGGCCTGGTTGAGGCTGACCCTATGATGATAGTGCTCGCGCTGTCGCGCCAGGGTGTCACCAAAGTTATGCTGCAGCGGATAGCTGTCCAGCTCGCAGATGTCTGCCAGACCGTCACCGCGCACCACAGCCTGCAGCAGGCCGTTTTGCAGGAATGTCTCGGCATGACCATCGAGGTCGAGGTCGACAATGGAACGCGCGGGGCGCGGCATTGCCGCATCGAGCAGGGCCTCCAGGCGCACCAGCGCCGCGTATACGGCGCGACGCAAATGTGGCAGATAGAGTCCGCCGAACAGCCCATGCCAGTATGCATCATTGGCTTGGGCCTCATACAGGGCATCGCGCATCTGCAAGGTGCGCTTGCCATCAGATAGTGCAGCGAGCCGGTTGGACAGGCCCAGCATGCGTTTGTGCATCCAGTTGGACTCGGGGTAGCGCGTCAGGAAATTACGCCAGATGCCACCGCGCAGAAAGGCTTTTTCGTTGTCATAGTGGCCCGCGCTTTTGCTTTCCTGAACCATGGTGGCAAAGCGCGAGGCAGCCTTTGCCGGCAAGGTCCATTCATTCATCTCGATGTAGGATGTGGTGGGCAGATAGATGATGCCGCGCGTCGTCGCCTCAGCATGGTAATCGCAGTAGCGCATGGGTTGCACGATCTCGGAATCAAGCGACCTGCGGATGAATTCCTCAAGCCAGCCGCGCGTGTAGACCCATTCATAGGTTTCAGGCCAGATGCCAAATTTTTCGATGTCGTCGAAGTACACGGCCGCATGGGATTCACCCTCCACGGCCATGCTTTCCAGATACTGCACGGCCTCGCTGGCCGGAGAAAAAGGCAGGCGGTAGCGTAGGGCTTCAGAGATGGGGAAGACATCCAGACGCTTGCCGTCTTCTTCCGTGCTGAAAAAACCCGTCAGATCGCGATCTTCCTTGCCCGTGCACAAGAAATGATAGTCATCCACGGTGACATATTTGACCCCGCAGGCCACCAGCGAGGGTACCACCGTGGAATCCCAGACCCGTTCAGTCAACCAGGCACCGTGGGGTCGTTCACCCAGAAGCTGTTCCAGCCGCGCCGACATGAGATTGATCTGGCCGATACGATCGCGGACCGGAATGGCGGCCAGCACGGGTTCGGTGTAACCGGCCCCAAAAAGCTCGGCTTGCCCCCGGCTCACCAGGGTTTTCAGGAGGTGCACATCGTCGGGGTAGTGCTGCGCCAGGTAGTCAAACAGCCAGCCGCTGACATGAATGGAAAATCGGAAATCGGGAAAGCGCTCCATCATGTGCAGAAAAGGCTGGTAGCAACGCAGATGGGCTTCATCCAGAACTTCTGTGAAATTGCCCACGGGCTGGTGCGCGTGAACGCCGAAGAGCAATGCGGTTTTCCTGGCCATGGTCCTTGTTACTCGCTGGCGCGACGCATGGCGCCGCCGGCATCGGTATGATCGCTTCCCCTGCTCACAGGACGCAGGAGTGTTTCTGGGGCCTGCACATGCAACAACGCATAGAGATTACGCAGATTGAGCCGGTACAGCCGGTCAAAGGACTGCACGCTCTCGGCTGCATTGTAATCGCCAAACCACCAGAACCAGTCCGAGCCCTCACAAATGCTGAGCTGGCGTGTGGCCTGCTGGTACTCGTCGGGCGTCAGTTGACCGCTGGCCACGACGCGGTCGTAGTGCACTTTGGCATCAACCAGAAGATCCCAGGCGGCATTCTTGTCCGGGTTGCCAATCCAGGTGCTGAAAGTGCCATAGACCCAGCTGCCGGACACGAGATGCTCCAACTCGGGAATGGCTACCTTGCCATCACCCACGCAATCCGAAAAAGTGGTCGTGACAATGAAAGGATGGGACTGCAGGGCCTGATACAGGCCACTGAGAAAATAATAGCCGTTATAGGGATAGTATTCCCAGGCGTTCTCGCCATCGAGGATGATGCTGACCACGGGGTCTGACGCTTCATCAGTGGCAGTATAGATGCCTTCCAGCGCATTGATGAAATCGCTGACGGCATCGTAGCTGTCCCAGGTGGCGTATTCGAAACCAATCTTGTCCGACAGGCGGTCGTCCCGGAAAAAACAGGTCATATCTCCCTGGGGCGTGCGATACCGATACGGGTGGTAGAGGTAAGTCGTGCGCTCGGGGAGCGGTTCACTGCGATCCTTGCTGAGGCTGTTGACGAGCACACTCTCTCCCGTGGCGCTCCAGTGGCATCCCTGGCTAGCCAGCACTTCCAGAGCCTGGCCTGACACCCCGCCCTCCGCCGGCCACACACCACACGCCTTCTGCCCGAAATAGTGCAGGTGACGCGCAAGCCCGTGTCGGACCTGCTCCTGGGCGCGCAGCATGCCACCCGGATATTCGCGGGCAGCGGGCAAGGCCATTTCAGGCATGGCTTCGCGTGCCGAGCCAAAATCCAGCAACAGGGGCAGGATGGGGTGATAGAAGGGCGTGGTGGAGAGTTCGATGCGCGCGTCGTTTTGCAGGGCGCGATAACGGGGAATGATCTTCCGGATCAATTCGCCGATGAGTACAAACAATGCCTTGCGGTCTGCATCGGTGAACAGGCTGCCCTGTTTCATCAAACGCTGCACCAGTTCGTTGGCGCGCCGCACACTCTCACCCATCCAGGCAAGGTGGTACCACACCAGCAGATCCGCCAGATAACGGTGCGACAGGTAGTGCTGCAGGTCAGGCTCCTGATCGGTCAATGCCGTCAGGGTTTTGTACAGGCGATGGTAGGCCGGAAAGGGCTCGATCATCTTGGAGAAATTGCTGCGGTAACAGGCACTGAGAATGAGCTGACGCTCTTCGTCGGTCAGGTCTTCCATCGTGGGCCTGGCCAGCAGGGCCAGCAAGGGATCGCGCACCGCCCCGGTCTTGAACTGATTGCAGTAATCCTCCAGCTGCTCTACCAGCGAGGGCACGAAGTTGACCACACAGGCCATGTCCGGGTGCTGTTCGAGGTGCCAGGCCATGTCCGTGTAATCCTTGATGGCATGGAGGTAAGTCCATGGCAACTCGAACCGGCCATCGAGGCTGTTACGGTAATCCGGCTGATGCATGTGCCAGCACAGCACCAGGCGGAGTTTTCGGGAAGCGCTCACAGGTTCAGGTGGGATATCGGCTTTGGTTGAGCATGTCCGGTGTAATCAGTGTGACCCCCTTCTCGGAAACATAAAAGCGCTTGCGATCCTGCTCGATGTCAAAACCCACCTCCAGGCCGTCCGGAATGATGCACCCACGGTCCACAATGACGCGTCTGAGCGCAACGCGCTCGCCAATGCGCGCGTTGGGCAGGATGACGCTGTCCTCCACCCGGCTGTAGGCATTGACGTGAACATCGAAAAACAGCACTGAGCGCCGCACCGATGCGCCGCTCACGATGGAACCACCGGAAACCAGTGAATCCACGGCACAGCCGCGCCGGCCTTCGTCGTCAAAAACGAATTTGGCAGGAGGAAACTGTTCCTGGTAAGTCCAGATAGGCCAGGAATTATCGTATAGATTGAGATCCGGAATGACCTTGGTCATCTCCATGTTGGCTTCCCAGTAGGCGTCAATGGTACCCACATCACGCCAGTAGGGTTCGGTTTCAGGTGCGCCCACGCAACTTTCGTCAAAACGATGGGCAAAGACACGGTAGCGCGGCACCAGCCATGGAATGATGTCCTGGCCAAAATCATGCCTGGAGTGGGGATCGTAGGCATCGCGAATCAACTGTTCGTACAGGAACTTGGTGTTAAACACATAGATGCCCATGCTGACGAGAGCCTTGCCCGGTTCGTCGGGCAGGGGCGTTGGCTGCTGCGGCTTCTCGTCAAAGGCGATGATGCGATCATTCTCGTCTACCGTCATGACACCGAAAGCTGAGGCATCCTCCAGCGGCACGGTCAGACAGCCGATGGTCATGTCCGCCTCGGCACTGACATGCGCCGCCAGCATCATGCCGTAATCCATTTTGTAAATATGGTCGCCCGCCAGGATGATGACGTGTTCGGGGTTGTGCGAGCGCAGGATGTCGATGTTCTGGAACACCGCATCGGCCGTGCCCTTGTACCATTCTTCCTGGATGCGCTGCTGTGCGGGAAGCAGTTCAACGAACTCGTTGAATTCTGCGCGCATGAAACTCCAGCCATGCTGGATATGCTGGATGAGGCTGTGAGCCTTGTACTGGGTAACGACCCCAATGCGGCGAATGCCAGAATTAATGCAGTTGGAAAGCGGGAAATCGATGATGCGGAATTTTCCACCAAAAAGCAACGCTGGCTTGGCGCGCCACTTGGTGAGATCCTTCAGCCGGCTGCCCCGGCCCCCTGCCAGAATCAAGGCCACCGCGTTCTTGGTGAGCACGCTGATAAACCGCTCAGATGCAATGTCGCGGGGAAACATGTCTGCACTCCTCAGAAAATGAGATCATGAACGCAATGGCAGCGCGTGATAATTTGAGCCATTATAATTGATTTAATACGGGAGTTTGGCCACAAGCCTCGAAACATGCCCAAAAAAATAACGGATCCATTACAGCAGGCCATCCTGGAAGCCAGGCACCACGACCCTTTCAGCACACTGGGCCTGCATCATAACGGACAGGAATGGCAGTTGCGCGTGTTCCTGCCGCACGCCAGCGCGCTGGAACTGTTCACCACTCAATGGGAGCCGGTGCCGAAAATTCACGAGCTGGGGCTCTACCTGTGGCGTGGCCCTACCGCCCCGCAGTCGCCGTGCCGCATACGCTACACGGAAAACGGACGCCAAATTGAAACATTTGATGTCTATTCTTTCCTGCCATTGATCAGCGACCATGACCTGTACCTGTTTCAGGAAGGACGCCTGCAACAGCTATACCGCGTTCTTGGTGCCCACCCCTGCACGCACCAGGAAGTAGCCGGCATTCGCTTTGCCGTCTGGGCACCCAACGCCGAACGCGTGAGTGTCGTGGGCGATTTCAACCACTGGGACGGGCGACAACATCCCATGCGCGTGCGCAGCATCAGCGGCATCTGGGAGGTTTTCATCCCGGGCTTGCCGCTGGGGGCCCTGTATAAATTTGAAATACGAAATCGCCATCATGGTGCCATCATGGTCAAGACCGATCCCTACGGATCCGCTTTTGAACTGCGACCAGGCACGGCCGCCCGGATATGCCCCGAAGGCCGGTTTGTCTGGCAGGATGCGGCATGGATGGCGCAACGCGCCCGCTCGGACTGGTTGCACGCGCCCATGAACATTTACGAGGTCCATCTGGGCTCATGGAAGCAACCTGCCAACCGGGATTTTTACAATTATCGGGAACTGGCCGATCTGTTACTGCCTTACGTTCTGGAGATGGGTTACACCCACATTGAACTGATGCCAATCAGCGAACATCCCCTCGACGAATCCTGGGGTTACCAGACCACCGGCTATTACGGCGTGACAAGCCGTTATGGCGAACCTGATGACTTTCGTGCCTTCGTGGACCGCTGTCACGGTGCTGGCATCGGCGTCATCCTCGACTGGGTGCCCGGACACTTTCCCAAAGATGACTTCGCCCTGGCGCGCTTTGATGGCAGCGCCCTGTATGAACATGAAGATCCTCGTCTGGGCGAGCATCAGGACTGGGGCACCTACATCTTCAACTACGGGCGCAACGAAGTGCGCGGCTTTCTGATTGGCAATGCCCACTACTGGTTGTCCGAATTTCATATTGACGGCCTGCGCGTTGACGCCGTGGCCTCCATGCTCTACCTCGACTATTCGCGCAAGCCTGGTGAATGGCTGCCCAACGTGCATGGCGGGCGGGAAAACCTTGACGCCCTGTCCTTCATTCGCGAGGTCAACCTGATGGTACATGAGCAGTTTCCCGGAGCGCTCACCATCGCCGAGGAATCCACCTCCTGGCCCATGGTGTCGCGCCCCATCTACCTGGGCGGACTGGGTTTTTCCATGAAATGGAACATGGGTTGGATGAACGACACCCTGCGCTATTTCTCGCGCAACCCGGTACATCGCCGCCACCATCACCGCGACCTGACATTCTTTCAGCTGTATGCCTACACCGAAAACTTCGTTCTGCCCTTTTCTCACGATGAAGTGGTTCACGGCAAGCACTCCCTGCTCGACAAGATGCCGGGTGACACATGGCAGCGCTTTGCCAACCTGCGCCTACTGCTGACCTACCAGATGACAAGCCCTGGCAAGAAGCTCAACTTCATGGGGAACGAGTTCGGACAAGGTCGCGAATGGCAGGTCAAGTCCGGTCTTGACTGGTCCTTGCTGGAGACGCACTGGCACCAGGGCATCCAGCATCTGTGTCGCGACCTCAACCGTCAGTACCGTCAGCACCCGGCTTTGCACGATCTCGACTTCGAATCCAGCGGCTTCATCTGGGTGGATTGCGATAATGCAGACCAGTCCATACTGAGTTTCGTGCGCCGCAGTCGCTCTGGCGCCCAGCTGGTGGTGGCGCTCAACTTCACGCCCGTGCCACGAACGGCGCACCGGCTGGGCGTTCCCAATGAAGGCCAGTACCGGGAACTGATCAACAGCGACTCGACCCATTACGGGGGCAGCAACCTTGGCAATGGATCGGGGCTGCACGCCATTGCAATGCCGTGGAACGGACAACCCTGTTCTTTGACCCTGACCCTGCCTCCCCTGGCAGGCCTCATCCTGGAGTCGTGCTAGATGTCCTCACTGACACAATCCCCCGCGTGGCTGGCTTTGGCGCAGCATCAGCACACCATTAAAACGCAACATCTGCGCGAACTCTTTGCAACGGACCCGGACCGCTTCAGCCGCTTTACCCTGCATGCCGGTCCCCTCATGCTGGATTACTCCAAAAACCGCATCACGGAACAGACCCTGTCACTCCTGCTGGACCTCGCCTCCCAAGCCCGACTGCCGGAAAACATCACCTGCCTGTTGAATGGCGACAAGGTCAATGTCACCGAACATCGAGCCGCTCTGCACACCGCCCTGCGCAACCGGTCCGGGCAACCCGTCATGCTTGATGGCGCGGATGTCATGCCCGGCGTTCGGCGCGTGCTGCAGCAGATGCGTGAATTTTCCGACGCGGTACGCCAGGGCCGGTGGCTGGGGTACACCGGCAGACCCATCACGGATGTGGTCAACATCGGCATTGGCGGATCGGACCTGGGGCCGGCCATGGTCACAGCCGCCCTGCCCGCCGACTGCCGCCCCCTTGCACTGCATTTCGTGTCCAACGTGGATGGTGCCGACCTG
>JAJZHC010000051.1 GCA_021804705.1 Pseudomonadota bacterium | reverse complement strand
CCTGGGGCGGCGCCTCAATGCGCTGCTGTCCGAAAGCACGGCAGACGGCTTCGTGTTCCGCGTGGATTTGCGCCTGCGCCCCAATGGCACTGCGGGGCCGCTGGCCGTCAGCATTGCCATGCTGGAAGAATATTTCGTGGTGCAGGGACGCGACTGGGAACGCTATGCCTGGATCAAGGCGCGGGTGGTCTCTGACCCGGAGCGACCGGGCGTGGCGCGCGGCACCAGCGCGCTGATCGAACGCGTGGGGCCCTTCGTGTATCGGCGCCACCTGGATTACTCAGCCATTGGCGCCCTGCGCATCCTGCACCACCAGATCCGCGAAGAGACCGAACGCGACGCCTTGCGGGATGTACGGTGGCGCGGCGCCGACATCAAGCTGGGCCGGGGTGGCATTCGTGAAATCGAATTCGTGGCCCAGGTGTTCCAGCTGATTCGCGGCGGTCAGGATGCGGCGCTGCGGGTGATTCCCACGCTGGCGGTACTGAACCTGCTGGGGCAACGGGGCCTGCTGGACCAGGACACCGCCACGCGCCTCTCAGACCACTATGTGTTTCTGCGCCGCCTGGAACACCGGCTGCAATATCTGGACGACGCGCAAACCCACAGCATTCCCGTGGATGCCGACGACCTGGCGCGCGTCACCGGATCGCTGGGGTTTTCTGATACCGCCTCGTTCCAGCGTGAACTTGGGGAGCGCACCCAGGACGTGGCGCGCGTCTTCGACCAAATCTTTCCTGCCGCCCCGCAGCAGGCTGCAGAGAGCGCAGGGATGCGCCTGTGGCACGAAGCCCGCCTGGACATTTCCGACCCCCTTCCGGATGTGCCCGAAGCCGCGCTACTGCAACAGCTCTCGGCGCTCAAACGCACGCCGGGCTATCGTGCCCAGAGTGCTCGCACACGCGAGCAATTCGACCAGGCCATGGGCCATGCCCTGAACCTGATGCTCGCCACCAGCAACGGCTCACCGCCCAACGTCCTGGTGACGCGTTTTTTGCACTTCATGGAATCCATCAGCCGACGCGCCTCCTACCTCATGCTGCTGGTGGATTACCCCATCGTCCTCAAACGCCTGCTGCCGCTTCTGGCGGCCTCCGAATGGGCGGCCGGATATATTTCGCAGCGCCCCCAGTTGCTGGACGAATTGCTCACGGAAAACGACGAGCAGGATGCCGATTTTGCTGGTTACTGGAACCGGTTTCGCGCCACCCTGCGCCGCCGCCTGCAGGAGGCAGGCACGGAAGTGGAAGCGCAAATGAACCTGCTGCGCCATGCCCGGCATGCGGAAACCTTTCATGTGCTGGTGCGCGACCTGCGCGGCGAGTTGCCGGTGGAAGTGGTGGCCGATCGCCTGAGCGCACTGGCAGACGCCATCATGGACCTGGTGCTGGAACGATGCTGGCTGCAGGTGCCGTTGCGCCACCGGGAAGCGCCCCGCTTTGCGGTCATTGCCTACGGCAAGTGGGGCAGCAAGGAAATGGGTTATGCCTCGGATCTTGATCTGGTGTTTTTGTATGAAGACGATGACGAGCGCGCGCAAAGCAACTACACCCTGCTGGTGCGCAAAATCTCCAGCTGGATGACCACCCCCACGGGGGCCGGCGTGCTTTATGAAGTGGACACGCAGCTGCGTCCCAACGGCAACGCGGGCATGCTGGTGAGTCCGGTGGAGGGTTTCCGCCATTATCAGTTGCAGGATCGCGACAACTCCGCCTGGGTATGGGAACATCAGGCCCTGACCCGGGCACGTTTCTGTAGCGGCGATGCGGCCATCGGTGCGGCCTTCGAAACCATTCGCCGCGAGGTATTAAGCCGGGTGCGCGATCCTGTGACACTGCGTCAGGAAATCGTCGGGATGCGTGAACGCATCCACCAGGGACACCCTAACCACAGTGGGCGCTTTGACGTCAAACATGACCCTGGCGGCATGGTGGACGTGGAATTTCTGGTGCAATACCTGATTCTCGCGCATGCGCACCAGCACCCCGAGCTGATCGACAACGTGGGCAATGCTGCCCTGTTGCGCCGTGCCGGCGCAGCAGGCCTGATCGACGAAACCCTGGCCCACGCCGTGGCGGAAGGCTATGCGCGCCTGCGGCGCCTGCAGCACCGCGAGCGTCTTCAGGGCGCCCCGGAAGCGCGCATCGACCCCGCAGAAGGCGCTGCCACCCAGCAGACCATCTCAACCCTGTGGGAGGCCGTGTTCGGTCGCTAGCCCACAAACAACCGGGCATTGCGGAACATGCGCATCCAGGGCCCGTCCTCGCCCCATTCACGGGGAGACCAGGAATGCTGCACGGTGCGAAAGGCGCGTTCCGGATGCGGCATGCAGATGGTAAAGCGCCCGTCAGGCGTGGTCATGCCGGCAATGCCCTGGGGTGATCCGTTGGGATTTTGCGGGTAGGTGGTGGCCACGGCGCCGCGTCCATCCACATAACGCAAAGCCACCAGGGCGCGCGCCGCAGCGAGGGTTGTCTCCTGGGCAAAACGTGCCTGCCCTTCTCCGTGCGCCACGGGGACAGGCAGCCGGCTGCCCGCCATGCCATCGAGAAAAATCGACGTGCTCGGCATTACTTCCAGCAGGGCCACGCGCGCCTCGAACTGTTCCGAGCGGTTGCGCGTGAAACGCGGCCAGAGTTCGGCTCCCGGAATCAGTTCGGTCAGGGCGCTCATCATCTGGCAGCCATTGCACACGCCCAGCGCAAACACGTCGCCGCGCGCAAAAAACTGGCTGAACTGGTCGCGTGCCCGGTTGTTGTAAAGAATGGATTTGGCCCATCCCTCTCCCGCACCCAGCACATCGCCGTAGGAAAATCCGCCGCAGGCCACGAATCCCGAGAAGTCCTGCAGCGACACCCGCCCCGCGAGGATGTCGCTCATGTGCACATCCACCGCGGCGAACCCGGCACGATCAAAAGCGGCCGCCATTTCCACCTGGCCGTTGACTCCCTGCTCACGCAGGATGGCCACCGGCGGGCGCGCCCCGGTATTGATCAGGGGGGCTGCCACATCCTGGTCCGGGTCGAAGGTCAGTGTCCAGGTGAGGCCAGGGTCAGTACGGTCCGCAATACGCGCATGCTCCTCGGCAGCGCATTCGGGGTGATCGCGCAGGGCCTGCATGCGATAGGTGGTTTCAGACCACACCTGATGAAGGGCGCTGACCGGCTGATCGAGCACCGTCACGCCGTGGCGCACGACATGCAGCCGGTCGGCATCGCTGACCTCGCCCAGCACATGGGTGCACGCGCCCAGTCCCACGGCAGCCAGGGCCTTGAGCACGGCTTCGCGTTCGCTGTGTGCCACCTGAATGACGGCCCCCAGCTCTTCGTTGAACAGCGGACCCAGCGCGTCGGCCGCAGGAGAGAGCGTCGACAGGTCGATGGTAGCCCCCTTTCGCGAGCAGAACAGCATTTCAGCCAGCGTGACCAGCAGCCCGCCATCCGAGCGGTCGTGATAAGCGAGCAGGCGGCCTTCACGATTGAGCGACTGGATGATGACGAAAAAGGCTCGCAGGTCCTGCGGCGAATCGAGATCGGGAGGCACCGCGCCCACCTGGCCATAGACCTGGGCCAGGGCGCTGGCGCCCAGTCGATTCTGGCCGCGCCCAAGGTCGATGAGCAGCAGCACCGATCCGCCCGCCACCCATTGCAGTTCGGGTGTCAGCGTGCGGCGCACGTCGCGGCAGTTGGCAAAAGCCGAGACCACGAGCGAGAGCGGGGCCGTCACGGCATGCTTGCCTTGCCCATCCTGCCAGACGGTACGCATGGAGAGGGAATCCTTGCCCACGGGAATGCTGATGCCCAGCTCGGCGCACAGCCCGAGCGTGACTGCCTGCACCGTGTCGAACAGGGCGGCATCCTCACCCGGCGCACCTGCGGCTGCCATCCAGTTGGCGGACAAGCGAATGTCGCCAAGACGATCGATGGCCGCAGCGGCGATGTTGGTCACAGCCTCTCCCACGGCCATGCGCCCCGAGGCCGGGCCCGAGAGCAGTGCCACGGGCGCGCGCTCGCCAATGGCAAACGCTTCGCCGCGATGACCGGTAAAATCGGCCAGGGTCACTGCCACGTCGGCCACCGGCACCTGCCAGGGACCCACGCACGGGTCACGCGCGCACAGCCCGCCCACGGTACGATCGCCGATGGTGATGAGAAAGGTCTTGTCGGCCACGCCGGGCAGGCGCAACACCCGCTTCAGCGCGCCAGCCACATCGGCTTGTGCCGCAGCAAGGTCGAGCGGCGGCGGGTTTAGCGCCGGCCTTTGGGCGTCGCGCATCATGCGCGGCGGTTTGCCCAGCAGCGCATCAAGATCCATGTCCACGGGCGCCCTGCCCAACAAGGGATCGTCCACGCGCAAGCGATGTTCCGCGGTGGCTTCCCCCACGATGGCGAAGGGACAGCGTTCACGCGCGCAGAGCGCTTCAAACAGGGTGCGGCTTTCGGGACGAATGGCCAGCACGTACCGCTCCTGGGATTCGTTGCTCCAGATTTCGCGCGGCGACATGCCCGGTTCTTCGGAAGGAATCTTGCGCAGGTCGAACACGGCACCCACACCACCATCATGGGCCAGTTCGGGAAAGGCGTTGGAAAGTCCGCCCGCCCCCACATCGTGAATGGCCAGAATGGGATTGTCGTTGCCCAGCTGCCAGCAACGGTCGATCACTTCCTGAGCACGTCGCTGCATTTCAGGGTTGGCCCGCTGCACCGAATCGAAATCGAGATCTTCGGCATTGTGGCCGCTTTGCATGGAAGAGGCGGCTCCACCGCCCAAGCCGATGCGCATGCCAGGCCCCCCAAGCTGCACGAACAGACAACCTGGCATCAGGGGTTTTTTGAAGGCGTGGCGGGCATCGATGGCGCCCAAACCGCCAGCCAGCATGATGGGTTTATGGTAACCGCGCATGCGCCCGTCGAAGGGCAATTCGAATGTGCGAAAGTAGCCCGCCAGATTGGGGCGACCAAACTCGTTATTGAAGGCGGCCCCGCCCAGCGGTCCGTCGGTCATGATGGAAAGCGCCGAGGCAATGCGTGCGGGCCGGGCGCCCGTACCCTGCTCCCAGGGCTGTTCAAAATCGGGAATGTGCAGGTTGGACACCGAAAAACCCGTGAGGCCCGCCTTGGGTTTTGCGCCGATGCCGGTGGCCCCCTCGTCGCGAATTTCGCCCCCGCTGCCGGTAGCCGCCCCTGGAAACGGCGCGATGGCCGTGGGGTGGTTGTGGGTTTCCACCTTGGCCAGAAAATGGGTGGTGGCCTCGTGATACCCATAGCGGCCCGTCTTGGGATCAGGAAAGAAGCGCCGGGCCAGGCCCCCCTCCAGAATGGCGGCATTGTCCGAATACGCCACCACGGTGCCTTCCGGATGCTGTTGATGGGTAACCCGCACCATCTGGAACAGCGACTGCGCTTGCGGCTGCCCGTCAAGGTTCCAGGAGGCGTTGAAAATCTTGTGGCGACAATGCTCTGAGTTGGCCTGGGCAAACATCAACAGTTCGGCATCCGTGGGATTGCGCCCGGCATCCGTGAACAGGGCCAACAGGTAGTCGATTTCATCCGGCGCCAGGGCAAGCCCCAGTTGCTGGTCGGCCTCGACAAGGGCAGCGCGCCCACCCTGCAACACGTCCACCGTGGTCAGGGGTTGGGGGGCTGCAGGATCGAACAGGCGATGCGCTTCGTCGTACCCCGTCAGGATGCTTTCGGTCATGCGGTCATGCAAATGCGGAATCAGGCGTTGCCGCATCCCGGACGCCACCCCTTCCCCAAGACGGATCTGAAACGTGGTGCCGCGTTCAATACGGATGACGCCCTCCAGGCCACAGTGATGCAGGATGTCGGTGGCCTTGGTGGACCAGGGCGAGAGCGTGCCCAGGCGCGGCACCACGATGATGGCCTCCGTTGCCCCGGACAGGGGGCGCGCGGCTTCACCGTAGGTCAGAATGGCCTGCAGGCGCGCCTGCGCTTCGGTGCCAAGGGGGGCGTCGAGCGCCAGGTAATGATCATGCCAGGCCGCAAGGTCGGCGATTGCAAGCCCCTGTCGGGCCAACAGGGCGCGAAGGCGCTGCACCCGAAAGTCAGATAAGGCCAAGGGGCCGCGAAGGTGAAGAACCGAATGCATGGCGAAACCAGCGGGCTGTCAGGAAGCCTGCCATTATAGCGGATGCCGCAGCAAAACCCGCAGCATCCGGTGCGCGGCGGGGTCTGCGGCATCCCTGGCGACAATGCAATAACGGGGCCGCCCGCCCCGCTCGGGGCGCCAGCGCAGGATGACCATGACAGGGGCAACAAAACAGCCCGGCAACACGATACCGAGCACCCTGCGCCCGTTTTTCCTGAAAACGCACACCCTGCCGTCCCCGGCCAGATCCAGGCGCACGACACTCTGCGCGCTGCACAGCCAGGCCTCGTGGCGCAGCCCCTGCACCAGCAGCACCCCGGAAAGCAGCAGGAGTGGCCAGACCCAAAGCCGCGGCCAGGACAGCAGCAACAGGGAAAGACCGCCTGACAGATGGCTGGCCAGCAAGAATCCGGCCAGTATTCGGGATGGCCCCAGGTACACCCGGACCATCCCGACGAACGCGATGGATGTCATGCGATTTCGTCGGCAAATATGTCATCATGGCGGTCGTGACCGCGCATCACGACGCCAAACAAACGCATGAGATGATTGAATTGCACAACGCCACCACCCTCATCGACCTCTCCGCCCGCACCCTGATCCGGGTCACCGGTGCCGAGTCCGCCACCTTCCTGCAAGGCCAGTTGACCCAGGATGTGGGTGCCCTGGAAGGCTCACGCGCCCTGTGGGCGGCACACTGTTCGCCCAAGGGGCGCATGCTGGCCAGTTTTCTGATGTGGCAAACGGATGGCCAGATCTGGCTCGATGCCTCCGCAGACCTGGCCGAGCCCGCACTGCGGCGTCTGCGCATGTATGTGCTGCGCGCCAAAGCCACCCTGGAGGATGCGCGCACCACAGTGTCCCGCCTGGGGTTGTGCGGGCCGGGTATCGCCGCCGCCCTCAAGACCGCCGGGTGCGCCGATGCCCCGGCGCCTGGCACGCACGATCAGCAGGAGGGCCTGACCCGGGTGGCCCTCTCAGCCCAACGCCTGCTGCTGGCGGGCCCCACCGCCGCGATCTCCCTGCTGCAGGCGCGTCTTGCCCCACTGTGCCAACCCGGCACGCTGCAGGACTGGACCGCTGCGGCCGTGCGCGAAGGCATTGCGGAAATCACGCTTGCCACCCAGGACGAATGGATTCCGCAGATGCTCAACTGGGATCTCATCGGTGGGGTCAGTTTCAAGAAGGGTTGTTACACCGGACAGGAAATTGTGGCCCGGACCCATTACCTGGGCAAGGTCAAGCGACGCCTGCTGCGTTTTCGGGTTGCCGGGCACCCCGAAATCGGCCAGGAGCTTTTGCATGCGGGATCACCTGCAGGAAAAGTGGTGCTGGTGGGGACCGCCTCCGCTCAGGGAAGCGAACTGCTGGCGGTGATCCAGCTGGAAGCATGGGCGCACGGGCCCCTTGCTCTGGGCAGTACCGAGGGCCCCCTTCTGGAACTGCTGCCCCTGCCCTACCCCGTGGCATTGGACTAAGACGCGATGATGATGGGAACGCGCCTGGGGCTTGCCATGCTGTGGCTGCTGCATTTCCTGCCGCTGGCAGCGCTGGAGGCACTGGCCCGGCTGATGGGTGCCATCGCCGTAGAGACGCGCTTTGCCCGCACCACCCTGATCAACCTCCACGCCTGCTTTCCCGAGCGTTCGGCAGCGGAACGAAAGCGCCTGGCGCGCCAGCACCTCGCCGCCCTCATCCGCAGCGTTCTGGAACTGGGCATTCTCTGGTGGTCCTCCAGGGCGCGCATCGAACGGCTGGTGCGCCTCAAAAACCTGGAATGCACGGAAACCCACGGCCGCCCCATCATCTTTCTGACACCCCATCTGGTGGGTCTGGAGATGCAGGGGGCACGCATGGGCATGGCCTTTCGGGGCGTCGGTTTTTTTACGCCTTATAAAAACCTGCTGGTGGATCGGCAGGTGCGTGCTGCGCGCGATCGCCTGGGCGATGTGGTCATGCTGGAGCGCAAGAAAGGCCTGCGTCCCCTGATTCGCGCCATTCGCGACGGGCGCAACCTGTACTTCCTGCCGGACATGGACTTTGGTGATCGCGATTCCATTTTTGCGCCGTTCTTTGGCATCCCCGCCGCTACGGTCACGACGCTGCCCTGGCTTGCCCAGATGACAGGGGCCGTGGTGGTGCCCTGCGTATGCCACCAGCTGCCGGATTGCCAGGGTTATGAAGTGGAATTTTTTCCTGCGTGGAAGGACTTTCCCAGCGGCGACGTGAACGCCGACGTGCAACGCATGAACGCCTTCATCGAAGCGCAGGCGCGGCGCTACCCGGAACAGTATTTCTGGAGCCACAAGCGCTTTCGCACCCGGCCTGATGCAGCCGAGCCCTACTTCTACCGCTGGCCGCAGTCCCTGGATTAAGCCCTGAAGCGATTGGGAATCGGAACCTCGCCCTCCCAGATGGCGCGCATGGACGCAATGCCGTGCGCACCCGAACGCCAGGCAGCCTCGAGATCGGAAAGGCCCAGTCCGCCAATGCCCAGCACAGGCAGACTGCAATCGGCCACGAGGCGTGCCAGCGCCTCAAACCCCAACGGAGCCGCATCCGGATGCGATACCGTGGGCGCCACCGGTCCCAACACCACAAAGTCGAGCCCCAGCGCCTCGGCGCGTCGCAGATCTTCCGCGCCGTGACAGGAGGCCGCCACCAGCGGCAGGTCGGGACGCGCGGACAAGGCAGCCA
>JAJZHC010000050.1 GCA_021804705.1 Pseudomonadota bacterium | reverse complement strand
TGAGGCGGCCTGGCAGGACGAGACGCACGTGCGTGACAACCGCCGCCTGTACCGCGAAAAACTGGAGGCGTTCTACGAGATCGTCCACCCGCACCTGCCACTGGAGCGCCCCGAAGCCGGCTTTTATTATTGGGGACAGACCCCGATTGCCGATACCGAATTTGCCCGGGGACTGATGCGCGAGGCGCACCTGGCCGTGCTGCCCGGCAGCCTGCTGGCCCGCGAAGCACACGGCATCAATCCGGGACAAAACCGCATCCGCATCGCGCTCGTAGGCTCACTGGCAGAAACCCTGGAAGCGGCCCATCGGCTGGTCGCGTTCACCCAATCCCTATAGGAAACACACCCATGTCCTCGCTTCAGACCCTGATTGACGACGCTTTCGAAAACCGTGCCACCCTCTCCATCGCCTCGGCCCCTGCCGGACTGCGCTCGGCCATCGACGAGGTGCTGGATGGCCTGGACGCGGGCCAGTTGCGCGTGGCGGAAAAAATCGACGGCGAATGGGTGACTCACCAGTGGATCAAGAAGGCGGTACTGCTGTCTTTTCGTCTCAAGGACAACACCCGCGTGGACGGCGGCTTCACGCAATACTGGGACAAGGTGGACAGCAAGTTTGCGCGCTACCAGGACGGCGATTTCGAAGCCGGCGGCTTCAGGGTCGTGCCGCCCGCCACGGCGCGCCGCGGCAGCTACATTGCGCGCAACGTGGTGCTGATGCCCTCGTACGTCAACATCGGCGCCTACGTGGACGAATCCACCATGGTGGACACCTGGGCCACCGTGGGCTCGTGCGCCCAGATTGGCAAGCATGTGCACCTTTCGGGGGGAGTGGGCATTGGCGGTGTGCTGGAACCGGTGCAGGCCAACCCCACCATCATCGAGGACAACTGCTTCATTGGCGCGCGCTCGGAAGTGGTGGAAGGCGTCATCGTGGGCGAAGGCTCGGTCATTTCCATGGGCGTCTACATCGGCCAGAGCACCAGAATCTACGATCGGGAAACCGGTACCGTCAGTTACGGCCGCATTCCTCCGGGTTCGGTGGTGGTCTCGGGCAACCTGCCCGCCACCAACGGCCAGTACAGCCTGTACTGCGCCGTCATCGTCAAGAAAGTGGATGCCAAGACCCGCGCCAAGACCAGCATCAACGACCTCCTGCGCGGTGACTGAAGGCCATGTGCCTGATAGCCCTGGCGTGGCAGGCCCATCCCGCTTACGCACTGGCGCTGGTGGGCAACCGCGACGAGTTTCATGCGCGCCCCACCCTGCCCGCCGCCTTCTGGCCGGATCATCCCGAAGTGCTGGCAGGGCGCGATCTCAAAGCCGGCGGCACCTGGCTGGGTGTGACGCGTCAGGGACGCTTTGCCGCCATCACCAACTACCGAGACCCGGCCCAGTTTGAACAGCAACGCCGCTCGCGCGGCGAACTGACGCAGGAGTTTCTGCTGGGCGATCTGCCGCCCAAGGCCTGGCTGGAGACGATCAAGGCACGTCTTGACGACTACAACGATTTCAACCTGCTGGCAGGCGACGGGACCGAACTGTGCTGCCTCGAAAGCCGCACGGGCGCCATCATCCCCCTGCATCCCGGGGTGTACGGCCTGAGCAACCACCTGCTGGACACGCCCTGGCCCAAGGTCAGTGCCGCCAAGGAAGGACTTGCCGCCCTGCTCCATGACACGCCGGCGGACAGCCCTCCTCAGGGCATGCCCCTGCTGGCAACGCGCATGATGGGCCTGATGAACGACACCACGCCCTATCCTGACGCCCTGCTGCCAGATACCGGCATTCCCCTGGCGCGCGAGCGCCTGATCTCTGCCGCCTTCATTCGCGACCCGGATTACGGCACGCGCAGCACCACGGTGCTATTGCGCCATTGTGACGGCGCATCCTGGTTTGCCGAACGCAGCTTCAATCGGGAAGGGGTCGTCACCGGCGAATGCGGCATAATGCCCTCACCCTTGGAGCCTTTGGCATGACGAACCCAACCCTCGACCTCGCCCAGCAACTGATCCGCATGCCCTCCATCACGCCGGAGGATGGTGGATGCCAGGCCCTGATTGCACAACGCCTGGCATCCCTGGGGTTTGTGGCGCAGGAACTCGTGTTTGGAGACGTGCGCAACCTCTGGCTGCGCCGTGGCAGCACCGCACCACTGGTGGTTTTTGCCGGACACACGGACGTGGTACCCCCGGGTCCGGAGAACGGCTGGCAGTCGCCGCCCTTTGCTCCTGAAATTCGCGACGGGTTTCTGTATGGGCGCGGCGCTGCCGACATGAAAACCTCGCTGGCCGCCTTCGTCACCGCCATTGAAGGATTTTTGCGCGACCATCCCAAAGCCCCCGGCTCCATCGCCCTCCTGCTTACTTCCGACGAGGAAGGCCCGGCCGCGGATGGCACGGTGCGCGTGGTGGAATGGCTGAAGCAACAGGGTCAGACTCTCGATTACTGCATCGTGGGTGAACCCACCTCGGTCAGGCATCTGGGCGACACCATCAAAAACGGCCGGCGCGGTTCGCTCTCGGGACGCCTCACGGTGCGCGGCATCCAGGGCCATGTGGCCTATCCACACCTGGCGCGCAACCCGATCCATGAGGCCGCCCCGGCCCTGGCCGAGCTGGCCGCCATGGTATGGGACAACGCCAATGAAGACTTTCCGGCCACCTCCTTCCAGGTCTCCAACCTGCAAAGCGGCACGGGGGCAGGCAACGTCATCCCCGGCGAACTGAGCGCCTGGTTCAACTTCCGCTTTTCCACGGCCAGCACCGAGGCTTCCCTGCGCGAACGCACGGAAGGCGTACTAAGGCGCCATGGCCTGGATTACGACCTCCAGTGGGATCTGGGAGCGCACCCCTTCCTCACGCCGCGCGGCACCCTGGTGAACGCGGTGCGCGAGGCGGTGCACGGCGTGACGGGCCTCATCCCGGAGGTATCCACCACGGGCGGCACTTCCGATGGCCGCTTCATCACCACCCTCTGCCCGGAGGTGGTGGAACTGGGACCCTGCAACGCCACAATCCACCAGCGCGACGAATGCGTTGCGGTGGCCGACGTGGCACCGCTCTCAGCCATTTACCAGAACATCCTGCAACGACTCTTGCCCACGGAACCCCGCCCATGACCCCCTGGAACCAGGCTGTTGACACCTTGCGCACGGTGCGCGACCTCATCCGTTTTGCGGTCACGCAATTCTCGGCAAGCCAGGCGTATTTCGGCCACGGCTACCCCGGTCCCGTGGAAGAAGCAAGCTACCTGGTGTTGCACGCCCTGGGACTGCCCCACGAGGAACGGGCCCTGTGGCTGGACGCGCAGCTTCTGCCTGCAGAACGCGAGGCCGCGCTCACCCCCGTGCGGCGCCGCATCGAAGAGCGCCTTCCCGCCGCCTACCTGACGCATGAAGCGTGGCTTGGGCCCTTCCGCTTCTATGTGGATGAGCGGGTGATCGTGCCGCGCTCATTCATTGCGGACGCCCTCAACGAGGGGCTGGAGCCCTGGATCGACGACTTCGAGGCGCTGGACCGGGTGGCGGACATCTGTACGGGTGGCGGATCGCTGGCCATCCTGCTGGCCTTGAAATGCCCCCTGGCTGATGTGGATGCCGTGGACCTCTCTGCCGATGCGCTCGCCGTTGCGGCCAAAAACGTGGCGGACTATGGCCTGGAAGCGCAGGTGCACCTGCACCAGGGCGACCTGTTTGAAGGGTTGCTGCCAGGGGCCTACGACCTCATCGTCTCCAACCCGCCTTATGTGGATGCCACCGCCATGGCGGTCCTGCCCGAGGAATATCTCAAGGAGCCGCGGATGGCGCTGGAAAGCGGCGCGGACGGCCTCGATCACGTGCGCAGGCTGTTGGCCGACGCACCGAAGTTTCTCAAGTCAACAGGCTTGCTGGTGGTAGAGGTGGGTCACCAGCGCGACGTGCTGGAAGACGCCTTTCCGCACCTGCCTCTGGTCTGGCTGGACCTGCCCGCAGGAGACAGTTACGTTTTCGTGCTGCGGCGCGAAGACCTGGTCTGACGCTCGCCACCGCGACGCTGCGGACTGCGCTGTGCCGTGGGCATGGGCTCCATGCCCACCCACGCCAACAACTTGCTGACTTCGGCAGGCGGAACCTCGATGAACTGCCCACGCTTCAGACGCGGCGGCAGCTGCACGATGCCAAAGCGCACCCGGATGAGGCGCCCCACCATCAGATGCAAGGCCTCGAACATGCGACGTACCTCGCGATTGCGCCCTTCCTTCAGGGCGACCTGGTACCAGTGGTTGGTGCCTTCGCCACCGTTGTCGCGAATCCACTCGAAGTGGGCCGGGCCGTCCTCCAGAAGCAGTTCCTTGCAGGCCTGGCGCTTCTGGTCTTCACTGAGCTCTCCCACCACCCGCACTGAATATTCCCGCTCCATCTCGAAGCTCGGATGGGTCAATCGATTGGCCAGCTCGCCACTGGTGGTGAAGATCAGAAGCCCGCTGGTGTTGAAATCCAGACGCCCCACGCTCACCCATTTGCCCCCGCGCACGCGCGGCAGGGCATCGAACACCGAGGCGCGCTTTTCCGGATCGTCACGACTGACGATCTCGCCTTCGGGCTTGTGATAGAGCAGCACGCGCGGCGCCATCTCGGCAAAGTTGAGGCGCACCTTGCGCCGCCCCACCGTGACCACATCCTCTTCGCTGATGCGCGTGCCGATGGTGGCCACCAGGCCGTTGACCCGCACCTCGCCGCTGGCGATCAGGGCCTCCATATCGCGTCGTGAACCCAGGCCCGACTGGGCAAGGACTTTATGCAGTTTCTGGGTGGGTAATGTCATCGGTCAGTAGCATCAAAGGGGGGAGTTCCTGCAACGAACGCAAATTGAGGTCGTCGAGCAGGGTGGCAGTAGTGCCGTATAACGCCGGACGGCCGGGCACTTCACGATGGCCCAGGACCTCGATCCAGCCGCGCGCCTCGAGGGTGCGCAGCACCGTACTGGCCACGGCAACCCCGCGGATTTCCTCGATGTCCCCGCGCGTCACCGGCTGGCGATAGGCAATGATGGCCAGGGTTTCCATCACCGCGCGTGAATAGCGCGGCGGCTTTTCGGGGTTCATGCGGGCAATTTTTTCCTGGAACACCGGGCGGGTTTGAAAACGCCAGCCACTGGCTACCTGGACAATCTCAATGGCACGCGGCTGCCATTCCTGCTGCAACTCTTCCAGCAGACGACGCACGGCATCAGCGCTGAGTTCAGGCTCGAACAGGCGGCGCAGTTCGGCCACCGTAACAGGCTCGGGACTGGACAGCAAGGCGGCTTCCAGCAACTGCTTGGCAGCGGGAATCTCCGAATCGGGCAGGCTCATGAAGGCAACTCCATCGTGTTTTCGGCCAGGCTAAGATAAAGCGGGGCATAGGCCTCGGACTGTGAAACCCTGATCATGGACTCCTTGACGAGTTCCAGGACCGCAATGAAATGGACCACAGCCACCGGCACCGTGACGCCCTCCTCGAAGAGCTCGTGGAACACCACGAAATGCTGTTCCCGCAGGCGGCGCAGGATGCGCGTCATGTGGTCGCGCACCGAGAGCTGTTCGCGCGAGATGCGGTGATGCTGGTTGACGCGGGCACGCGAGAGCACCTGCGCCCAGGCCTCCTGCAATTCGTGCGCAGTGACCTGCGGCAGGCGCTGGTTGAGGTTCTCGTCCATCCAGACCTGGACCACGGCAAACTCACGTCCGGCTCGGGGCAGCGCTTCAAGCGTGGCTGCAGCCTGCTTGATGCGCTCATACTCCAGCAGGCGTCGCATCAGTTCGGCGCGGGGATCGAGCCCCTCATCGGCCGGCGCCGCCACGGGACGCGGCAGCAACATGCGCGATTTGATTTCGATGAGCACGGCGGCCATCACCAGATACTCGGCAGCCAGTTCCAGGCGTCCATGACGCATGGCATCCACATATTCCATGTACTGGCGCGTCAGTTCGGCCATGGGAATATCCAGGATGTCGAGCGAGTTCTTGCGGATCAGGTAGAGCAACAGATCGAGCGGCCCCTCGAAGCTGTCCAGGAAAACTTCCAGCGCCTCGGGCGGAATGTAGAGATCTTGCGGCAACCCGATGAAGGGCTCTCCCCGAACCCTGGCAATGGGCTGCGCCAGGGGAACCTCGAGCAGGTCGGCGGCGTCGTTCATGAATACGACAGCCCCATGCTTTCGCGCACGTCGCGCAGGGTGTCGGTAGCCAGCTTGCGCGCCCGTTCGCAGCCATCGGCAATGACGTTGCGCACCAGGGTGGGATCATCCAGATAGGCCTGGGCCTTGGCACGCATGGGTCGCAATTCTGCCAGTACGGCCTCCACCACCGGCTGCTTGCATTCCAGGCAACCGATGCCGGCCGAACGACACCCTTGCTGCACCCAGTCGCGGATTTTTTCATCGCTGTAAATCTGGTGAAAAGAATAGACCGGGCAGCGGTTAGGCTCGCCGGAATCGGTGCGGCGCACGCGCGCGGGGTCGGTGGGCATGGTGCGAATTTTTTTGGTGACGGTATCCTCGTCGTCACGCAGGGCAATGGTGTTGTTATAGGATTTGGACATTTTCTGCCCATCCAGACCCAGCAGACGCGAGGCTTCGGTCAACAAGGCCTGCGGCTCCACCAAAATCATCTTGCCCGTGCCTTCGAGATAACCAAACACGCGTTCCCGGTCCACCACCGAGAGGTTCTGGGTTTCGCCCAGCAACGCACGGGCAGCCTCCAGCGCCTCGTCGTCACCCTGCTCGTTATAACGGGTGCGCAACTCGAGGTAGAGCTTGGCCTTCTTGTTGCCCATTTTCTTGACGGCCTGCAGCGCCTTCTCGTCAAAATCCGGCTCGCGTCCGTAGAGGTGGTTAAAGCGCCGCGCAATCTCGCGCGTGAACTCAATATGCGGCACCTGATCCTCACCCACCGGCACCCGGTTGGCGCGATAGATCAGGATGTCGGCCGCCTGCAGCAGGGGATAGCCCAGAAAGCCGTAGGTGGACAGGTCCTTGTCAGAAATCTTTTCCTGCTGTTCCTTGTAGGTGGGCACGCGTTCCAGCCAGCCCAGTGGCGTCATCATGGACAGCAGCAAGTGCAGTTCGGCGTGTTCGGGCACGCGCGACTGGATGAACAGGGTGGCCTGGTTGGGATCCACGCCTGCGGCCAGCCAGTCGATGACCATGTCCCACACGTGCGCTTCAATAGCCTGTGGTGCATCGTAATGGGTGGTCAGTGCATGCCAGTCTGCCACCATGAACAGGCATTCGTGTTCGTGCTGGATCTTGATCCAGTTTTTGAGCACGCCATGAAAATGCCCCAGGTGCATGCCACCAGTGGGGCGCATGCCGGATAGCACGCGATCGGGGTACATAAGTTCGAAGACTCCTGCGCTGCTTTTAGTGAATGAAGGGTTCGCCCCAGGCCTGCCAGACCGGAACACATTGCGGTGGCAGGGGCGGCAGCTTGCCGGGCTCAAGATAGCTCTCGCCGGGGCCATGGTAATCTGAACCGCGCGAGGCCATGAGGCCGCGCCGCGTGGTCTCGGCCGCAAAAAGTTCCATCTGGTCGCGGGTATGGTTGCAGGTCACCACCTCGATGGCCTGCCCCCCCGCTGCCACGAATTCATCGATCAGGGTCTCCATGACGCCGCGCCCCAGGGCATAGCGCCCCGGATGCGCCAGCACCGGAATGCCCCCCGCTCCGCGAATCCAGGATACCGCATCGCCCAGATCGGCCCAGCGATGTTTGACGTAGCCCGTTTTGCCCTTGACCAGGAAACGCTTGAAGACGGCACGGACATCGCGCGCCAGGCCCTGCTCGACGATGTAACGGGCAAAATGCGGACGGGCGACGATGTTGGGGTTATGGGCAAAGCGCAAAGCCCCTTCCAGCGCACCCGGAATTCCGGCCTTGGCCAGTTCGTGGGCAATTTTTTCAGCCCGCTCCATGCGTCCGCTGCGGATGCCGGCTAGCCCCCCCAGCAGGGTGGCGTTGGCGGGGTCGATGTTGAGGCCCACGATATGCACCGTATGCTGCTGCCAGGTCACCGAGACCTCAACCCCATTGACGAAATGCACCCCCAACCCGCGAGCAGCCTCGCCGGCCTCGGCGAGGCCCTCGGTGTCGTCGTGATCGGTGAGCGCCAGGGTGGTCACACCGTTTGCTGCCGCAAGCCGGACCAGCTCGGCAGGGGCCAAAAGCCCGTCAGAAACCCGGGAGTGATTGTGCAAGTCTATGTTTTGCATTGAATATATTGAAATTTTCCTATGCCCATGATACCAAATAAGGCGACTACCTGAAACACCTTGTCACCGGGTTTTCATGGACAAATCGCCATGAAATCAAGGACAATAGTGGGCTATGAAATTTTTATTCGACCTCTTTCCGGTCATCCTGTTCTTCGTGGCCTACCAGTGGGGAGGCATCTACTGGGCCACGGGTTCGGCCGTGGCTGCGAGCGTGCTGCAAATCTCCTGGCTGCTGGTCACGCGCCGCAAGGTGGACCCTGCCGCCTGGATCAGCTTCGGCGTCATCGCCGTGTTCGGGGGGCTGACCCTTTGGTCACGCCAGCATAACATCCTGGGCATCGAACCCACGGTTTTCATTCGCTGGAAACCCACGGCGCTGTACTGGATCTTTGCTGCCATCCTGTTTCTGGGGCCCGTGCTGCTCAACCGTAACCCGATCCGGGCCCTGTTGGGCCATCAGTTACACCTGCCGGACACCACCTGGGGCCGCCTCAACCTGGCCTGGGCCGCGTTCTTTACCTTGCTGGGGCTGCTCAACCTGTATGTGGCTTTCAATTATGCCGAATCGGTATGGGTTCAATTCAAGGTGTTTGGCCTGCTGGCCCTGATGGTGGTCTTCATCATCGGGCAGGGCATTCTGCTGTCCCATCAC
>JAJZHC010000049.1 GCA_021804705.1 Pseudomonadota bacterium | reverse complement strand
GCCACGGCGCGGCTGATGTTGCGCATGGCGGCAGCCGAGGCCTGGAAAGTTTCCCTGGACAAGGTCAAGACAAACAAGGGCATTCTGAGTGCCGGATTGCACCAGGCCACCTATGGCGCCATGGCTACTGCGGCCGCACGCTTGCCAGTGCCGCAAGTGGTCGAGCTCAAGGATCCCAAAACCTTTCAATTGGTCGGCAAGCCCATTCCTCGCCTGGACAGCCTGGCCAAGGCCACGGGCGCAGCGCATTTCGGGATGGACATGCGTATGGCAGGCCTTCTGACGGCGGTGGTGGCGCGCGCGCCCGTGGTCGGCGCCAGGGTGCGTCACTACGATGGCAGCGCGGCCCTCAAGCTGCCCGGTGTGCGTTTTGTCTTGCCCGTTGAAACGCCCACCGATTCCGGAATTGCCGTGTTGGCCCTGAGCACGTGGCAGGCCATGAAGGGAAGGGAAGCACTTGTCATCGAGTGGGATACTCACGCCAACGCAACCTTGGACACAGCTCAACTACGCCGCGACATGGCGTTGCGGGCAACCACGGGAGAAGGGGCCCGGACCGCTGTGGCGCGCCAGGCGCCTGAAGCTGTGACGCCGGCAAAGACCTTGCGCTCCGTGTATGAAGTGCCCTACCTTGCCCATGCCACCATGGAGCCCATGAACTGTACTGCCTGGATCAAACCCGACGAAGCAGATATCTGGGTGGGCACCCAGGCCCAGGGCCCCAATCAGGCCATTGATCCCAAACTGACGGGGCTGTCCCCGGAAAAAATCAGGGTCCACACCCAGTATCTCGGGGGCGGATTTGGCCGGCGTTTTGCGCCAGATTTTGTGATCGAGGCAGTTTCGCTGTCCAAGGCCGTCCAGTCACCCGTCAAGGTGGTCTACTCCCGTGAAGACGACATGCATGCGGCCTATTACCGACCCATGGCGCTATGCGCTCTGGAAGCAGGGCTGGACGGGTCGGGACGGCCAGTGCTCTGGCGCGGCACCACGGTTACAGATTCCATAGCAGAAGGTACCGGATTTGAGGCTGCCATCATCAAGGATGGTATTGATCGCACGGCAGTGGAAGGGCTTGCTGACATTGCCTACGACATTCCCCAGTTCCAGGTGGACTGGGTCCGGTTTCATCCCGGCATTCGAGTGTGGTTCTGGCGTTCCGTAGGGCACACGCAAAATGCCTTCTTTGCCGAAAGCTTCGTGGATGAACTGGCCCATGCGGCACACCAGGATCCCTTTCAATACCGGCGCGACCTGCTCCACAAGTCGCCGCGCCATCTGGTCGTACTCGAACTTGCCGCACGAGAGGCGCAATGGGGACAACCCCTTCCGGAAGGACATGCCTTGGGAATCGCCATCGTGGAATCCTTCGGCAGCATCGTTGCCGAGGTGGCCGAAGTGTCCTTGCAGCAGGGCAAACCACGCGTGCACCGGGTGGTCATTGCGGCAGACGTTGGTACCGTGATCAATCCGGATACAGTGGCGGCCCAAATGGAAGGCGCCATGGTTTTTGGCCTCAGCGCTGCGCTTTTTGGGCAGATTACCCTGGAAGACGGGCGTCCGCGTCAGTCCAATTTCAACGATTACCCTGTGGTGCGCCTGCACGAAATGCCTCAGGTGTCGGTTCACTTGGTGCCCTCGGGCGAGGCCCCCGGCGGGGTGGGAGAGCCTGGAACGCCGCCCATCGCCCCGGCGGTTTGCAATGCCCTGTTTGCCCTGACCGGGCAACGCGTCTACCGCCTGCCCTTGTCCGAACACGCCTTCACTGGAGCCTGATGCGCAATGCGTAAATCCATCATTGACCTGCATGCCATGCATGCCCGTGGCGAAAAAATCGCCATGCTCACGTGCTACGACTCAAGCTTTGCCCATGTCCTTGAAAATGCGGGCGTGGAAGTGCTGCTGGTGGGCGATTCCCTGGGCATGGTCGTGCAGGGACATGATTCGCCGCTACCCGTCAGCATTGCCGACGTGGCCTACCACACAGCCTGCGTTGCACGCGGTTCCCGCTCGGTGTTCATCCTGGCCGACATGCCGTTTGGCAGTTCGCAGATTACGCCACAGGAAACCTTTCGCAATGCCACGGAGTTGATGCGGGCAGGGGCCCAGATGGTCAAGATCGAGGGCGGCAAGGAAATGGTGCCGACGGTAGAGTTTTTGGTGAGTCGCGGTATCCCGGTGTGCGCCCATGTGGGATTGACCCCGCAGTCGGTGCATCAGGTGGGTGGGTTCAAGGTCCAGGGAAGGGACAGCGTTGCTGCCGAGCGCATTATCGAAGCTGCCAAGGCGCTGGAAGCTGGTGGCGCCAACATGCTGCTGATGGAGGCCATTCCGCGCGCACTGGCCGATCGCTTGTGCGATGCCATCTCCATTCCCACCATCGGCATCGGTGCAAGTCCCCGCTGCAGCGGTCAGGTACTGGTGATCTACGACATGTTGGGACTGGGTGCCTACATTCCACCGCGTTTCGCGCGCCCCTTCATCAAGGAAACCGGCTCCATAGAGGAAGCTGTCAAGCTCTATGTTGCGGAAGTCAAAGCGGGACGGTTTCCCGGCCCCGAACATTGCTATAACTCATGAAATGGCGCGTGCGCGTATTCGGTGTGGCCCTGGTGGCGGGCCTTGCCAGCAGCCTTGCCGCTGCGTTGCCGCCCCAGGGTGCCGCACCCACTGAGATCCTGCGCCTTTCACTCAAACAGGCCAAGTCACTGGCTGTCGAACATCAGGTCTCCGTATTGAGCGCACGGGAACAAACCGTGGAGAGCATGGCGCGCTCGGATGAGGCGCTGGCAAATTTCCGTCCGGCTGTGGATTTCAAGGCTTACCAAACCCGGCAGACAGAAAACCTCATGGCCATGGGCCTTAACCTGCCCGGTTTTCCCACATTGGTTGGGCCCTTCGACACATTCGATGCACGCGTACGGTTTACCCAGCGTGTTTTCGATCTTGCCAGAATGCGAGAGCTCGATGCATCGCGACATGCCGTGGATGCTGCCCGCCTGCGCGCTGACGCCACGGCGCAGCAGATGGCAGGCGCCGCTGCGTTGTCCTATGTTGAATCCCAGCGGGCGCAACAGGCTGTGACAGCTGCGCTGGCCAACCATGCCCTGTCGCAGAGCCTCCTGCAATTAGCCCGTGACCAGCAGGCCGCGGGGTTGGCCACCGGCGTGGACGTGGTCAGGGCGCAGACGGTCCTGGCGCGCAATACCCTGCTGTTGCGCCAGGCCCGCAGCAGTGCCAGCGAGGCGGATACGCGCCTGCACCGGGCCCTGGGCATCAGCATGTCGGTTGCTCTGGAGTTGACGGATGTGCTGCAGGAAACTGACATCCCTGTGCCGGCATTGCCCAAGTCCATCGACACCGCGCTGCACAGCCGCCCCGAACTCCAGGCGCTGGAGCAGGTCGTGACGCAACGAGACACCGAGCGTAAGGCCGCCAATGCGGCAAGCTACCCCGCATTGAGTGTCGGCGGGGATATCGGGCCCAGTGGCGTGACACCGGCGCACAATGACTATCGTACCTATAGTTTTGGTGTTCAGCTCACCATGCCCCTGATGGAAGGCGGGGCCATCACCGCGCGAGAGGATGCTGCGGCAAGCAGAATGCGTCAGGCGGAATTGCAATTACGCGATACCCTGCAGCAGGTGGAGGAGGATGTCCGCCTTGCAGTGATCGCCATCGAAACCAGTGCTGACCAGATGGCCACTGCTGAAATCAGCCTGACACTGGCAGAGCGCCTTCTGGAGCAGGCCCGTGATCGTTTCCAGAACGGCGTGGCGGATAATCTGGAAGTGGTGGATGCCCAGGCAACCCTGGCAAGCGCCCGAAGCGCCCGAATCGACGCCCTGGCTGCTCATGACATGGCGTTGATCAACTACGAACTGGCTGTCGGACGCCTGGATTATGGACAACCCTGAGATTCTGGAGCAATGGCATGAGTGACATTCCCGCACCCGAACCCACGCCCACGACTCCGACCCCCAGTCGTCCATGGATGCGCAAGGCTGCGCTGGCCGTGCTCGGTCTGGTTCTGGCGGGTTTCTTGTTACTCTGGTTTGTCACGCGCAATCAGGAAACAACCGATGATGCCTTCATTGAATCCAATGTGGTGCAGATCAGTCCCCATGTGGGTGGCTATGTGACGCGTGTGCTGGTAAACGATAACCAGTGGGTCAAGGCGGGCGAAGTGCTGGCTGAAATCGATGCGCGCGATTATGAACTGCGCGTCAAGCAGGCACAGGCCTTGCTGGCGGAGGCCCAGGCCCGGCACGGGGCGGCGCAGCAAGACCTTTCGGTGGTGACAACCACCAGCAAGGCCCAGATTGTGCAGGCCGCAAGCGCGCTGCAGGCGGCGCAGGCCAGCAGCGCGCAAGCCAGCGCACAAGCCAGCGCTGCGGAGGCCCAGGCACAACTGACGCATGCAGACTTGCAACGCTATGAAGCGCTGTACAAGAAGGACGAGATCTCGAAGCAACGGCTGGAGCAGGCCAGCACAGCAGAACGCGCTGCACAGGCCCAATGGGAAGCAGCCAGGCGTGGTGCCGCTGCTGCTGAAGCACAGGTGCTTCAGGCCCGGGCCAAACTTGCCGAGACGCATTCCGGGCCGCGCCAGGTGGATTTGAAGCGTGAGCAGGCCGCCAGTGGGC
This sequence comes from Pseudomonadota bacterium, assembly GCA_021804705.1. Lineage (GTDB taxonomy): Bacteria > Pseudomonadota > Gammaproteobacteria > Burkholderiales > Ferrovaceae > JAJZRV01. The sequence continues at coordinate 4,284 of JAJZHC010000049.1, read as the reverse complement.
ACGCCTCCGTTGAGGAAGCCCGTGCGGCGCTGGATCAGGCCATGCTGGACTTGTCCTACACGCGCCTGGTGGCGCCGGTGGAAGGCAGGGTGACGCGCAAATCCTTTTATTTGGGTCAGCTGATTCAACCCGGACCTGCCATCGTGGCGTTGGTGTATGGCAGTCCCTGGGTCGTGGCCAATTTCAAGGAGACCCAGTTGCGTCGCATGCGTCCGGGCCAGGCAGTGGACGTCACGGTGGATGCCTATCCGGGCAGGGTGTTCAAGGCCCATGTGGATAGCTTGCAAGCCGGTACTGGAGCCCGCTTCAGCCTGTTACCACCGGAAAATGCCAGCGGCAACTATGTCAAGGTGGTACAGCGCGTGCCGGTCAAGATTGTTTTTGACGAAAAACCGGAAGAACTTTTGAAACTTGCTCCCGGCATGTCGGTGGAACCCAAGGTTCACCTGACGGACAAGGTTCAGTAGCTTTCCCCATGAATGCCACGTCGAGCAGCGCCTTCGCACCTCGAGACCAGAACGGCACATTGCTTAATCCCTGGTTCATCGCCATTACGGTGGCCCTGACCACCTTCATGGAAGTGCTGGATATCTCCATTGCAAACGTGTCGTTGCGTCACATCGCGGGTGATCTGTCGGCCGGACAGGATGAATCCACCTGGGTGCTAACCTCCTATCTCGTGGCCAATGCCATCGTGTTGCCCATCAGCGGCTGGCTATCCAGCCTGATGGGGCGTCGGCGCTTTTACATGCTCTGTGTGGCCCTCTTCACGGCCAGTTCCTTGCTGTGCGGCATTGCACCCAACCTGCCCATGCTGATTCTGTTTCGCACCCTGCAGGGCATTGGGGGAGGAGGGCTGCAGCCCTGCTCCCAAGCCATTCTGGCAGATACCTTTCCACCTGCCAAACGGGGCATGGCGTTTGCCGTATATGGCATCACCACTGTGCTGGCTCCCGCCATCGGTCCCACCATTGGCGGCTGGATCACCGATACGTTCACGTGGCGCTGGATCTTTCTGATCAATGTCCCCGTGGGCGTACTCTCGCTGTACCTCACCACACGCCTCGTTTATGATCCCCCCCATTTCGCACGGCAACGCAGCGACCTCCTGGCGCGCGGCTTCAGGATCGACTACATCGGTTTTGCCCTGCTCTCCCTCGGTTTTGGCTGTTTGCAGATTGTGCTAGACAAGGGGCAGCAGGAAGACTGGTTTGACTCGCATTTCATCCTTGTGATGGCGCTGATTGCGGGGGTTGCGCTGCTGGTGCTGCCCTTCTGGGAGCTGCGTCAACGTGACCCGATGGTGGATATACGCCTGCTGGGTCAGCGCAATTTCCTGGTCAGCAACATCCTCATTTTCATGCTGGGTTTCATCCTCTTTGGCAGCACGGTATTGCTGCCGCTGTTTGTACAGACCCTGATGGGCTACTCTGCCACCGAAGCCGGCATGGTGCTCTCGCCAGGGGGGGTTGCGGTGCTCTGCTTCATGCCACTGATCGGAATGATGGTCAGCCGGGTGGATGTACGTCACATGATTACCTTTGGCATTCTGTGCAATGCGCTGGCGCTGTATGGGATGTCGCAACTCGATTTGCAGGCGGATTACTGGTCGCTTGCGTCACTGCGTATTCTTCAGGGTGTGGGGCTGGGCTTTCTTTTCATCCCCATCAATACGGCTGCATTTGCCGATATGCCCATGGTCAAGAGTAGCAATGCCTCTGCCATCATCAACCTGTCACGCAATTTGGGTGGCAGCTTTGGCATTTCCCTGGTGCAAACCTGGTTGACCCAGGGAGCCCAGCGGCACCAGACCATGCTGGTGACCAACGTGGATGCGTTCTCCCTGAAAACACAACAAATGCTTCAGGATCTGACCCAAGCCATTTCTTCCCAGGGCACGCCTGTGGGCGACGCGCTGCTCAAGGCGCAGGCCACGCTCTATGCCTTTGTACAGCAACAGGCCTCCATGCTCTCCTTCCTGGACAACTTCAGGCACCTGTCTTACCTGTTTTTGGCCTTCATTCCCCTGGTGTATCTGATGAAGCCTTCGGTTAAGCATCATTAGCGCCAGCAGCGGGTGTAGTCGTGATACCCCGCAGTTTCAGGCGCGCCACGCTGGCACGAATGACTTCCAGTACTTCGGGCCGGGCAAAGCTTTTGCGCCATGCCATGCCGATGGTCCGGACCGGACGTGGTGCCTTGAAGGGGATGACGTCCAGCAGAGCGCTGCGATACTTGGGGCTGTTGGCGCTGGCCGGAAGCACGGTAATACCCATGCCGGAAGCCACCATGTTGCGCAGCGTCTCAAGGCTGTTGCCCTGCTGGACCAGAGCATGCCTGGCACCCAGTTCGGGGCAGGTTTCCACCACCTGTGTGCTGAAGCAGTGCACGGAAGGCAATATCAACACCTGCTCCTCGCCCAGTTCTGCCGAGCTGATCGAGGTGCGTCCAGACCAGCGGTGTCCTTTTGGGACCACCACCTCGAAATGCTCGGCATAAAGTGGTGTCGTGAGGATGCCCGGTGAGGAGAATGGCAGGGCAATGAGCGCGATGTCGATTGCGCCGTTACGCAGTTGTCCCTCAAGGTTGACGGTGGTGTTTTCTTCTACAATCAGCGGCATTTCAGGCGCACTGCGGTGCAATTGTGCAATCAGGTCGGGCAGGAGGTAAGGACCTACCGTATGGATGGTGCCCAGTTTGAGCGGGCCCACCAGCGGGTTTTTGCCCTGACGCGCCAGAAGTTTGATCTGTTCTACTTCTTCCAGCACTTGCGCCGCCTTTTCCACGATCAAGAGACCTACCGCCGTGACACTGACTTCTGCACGCGAACGCTCGAACAGGCGCACGCCCAGTTCCTCCTCCAATTTCAGAACCGCAGTGGACAGTGCGGGCTGGCTGACGAAGCATTTTTCGGCGGCACGACGAAAATTCCTGGCGTGTGCTACTGCAACGATGTATCGCAATTCATTGATATTCATTGAAATCTCCAGAATCGCATATGATAGCTATTGTATATCATGAAATTAATAACAATCAATTAGACTTATTTATGGGGCAGCGTAGACTGTCTCCATCGCCACCCAATGGAGTTAGCCATGTTTGAAAATCATGAAGGCAAAGCAGTCCCCGATGTCACTTTTCACATACGTGAAAACAACGCATGGAAGGACCTGACCACTCGTGAACTGTTCAAGGGGCAGACCGTTGCTGTGTTCTCACTGCCCGGAGCCTTTACCCCTACCTGTTCGTCCACCCATCTCCCCCGCTATAACGAACTGGCGCCGGCATTTTTTGCAAACGGTGTCGATCGCATCCTGTGCATTTCAGTGAATGATACTTTTGTTATGAATGAGTGGGCCAAGGATCAGGAAGCCCACAACATCACCATGATTCCTGATGGCAACGGCACCTTTACAGCCGGGATGAACATGCTGGTGGACAAGCAGGATCTGGGATTCGGTCCACGTTCCTGGCGCTATTCCATGCTGGTCAGGGATGGCATTGTGGTGAAGCAGTTCATCGAACCCAACCAGCCAGGAGACCCCTTCGAGGTTTCTGATGCCGATACCCTTCTGGCTTACATCAACCCCAACGCCAAAATACCCGATCAGGTGGCCATTCTGACGCGCGAAGGCTGTCCCCATTGTGCTCGAGCCAAGGCGCTGCTCTCGGCACAAGGTTATGCCTACGCAGAGATTGCCTTGCCACCCACCACGCGCACGCGCGTCGTCGGTGCCATTACGGGGCAGGGCACCGTTCCCCAGGTATTCGTCAATGGCGAGCACATCGGTGGCGCCGACGACCTGGAAGCCTGGGTTGCGGCGCGGACTGCCCAGGCCGCCTAGTCCCATAAACCCAATGCGAGAGCCATCATGAACGAGATCTCAACGAGCAATGTGGTCATCGGCGCGGGTACTGCGGGCCTCGCGGCCTACCGAGCCCTTGTGGCTGCAGGGGAGGAAGCCGTGCTGATCGAGCGCGGCGTTTACGGTACGACCTGTGCCCGGGTGGGCTGCATGCCCAGCAAGCTTTTGATTGCAGCCGCAGAGGCCGTTCATGGTGTGGCGCGCTGGGAAACATTCGGCATCCGCCTGGAGGGTCGGGTCCGGGTGGACGGTCGCGCCGTGATGGACCGCATCAAACGGGAGCGGGATCGTTTTGTAGGCTTCGTGCTGGATGGCGTGGCCGCCATCCCACAGGCGCAGCGCATTGTGGGCCAGGCGCGTTTCGTGGATCAACATACCCTGGAAGTGGATGGCAATACGCGCATCCGTTTTGCAAAGG
>JAJZHC010000048.1 GCA_021804705.1 Pseudomonadota bacterium | reverse complement strand
CAGCAACTGCTTGTCGAGATGTGCATAGGCCCTGGCCTGCAAATCATACAAATGGTAATCGCCGCGCGACAACATCAGCCTGTTATTGATGACATCTAGTGCTTCCTGATCACGATGTGCATCGAGCAGCGTTTGGATGTACCCGTAATTGAGCGCCCGTTGATCCGGATAATGGCGCAACGCTGTATGGTACATATTGATGGCTTCATCGAGGTGGCCCTCATCGTGCACAATCAGGGCTGCCAGACTGTCAAACAGGGCATTGGGCTGAGACACGGCCCTCACTGCAGCCAGCGTGCTGGCTGCAGCATCCAGCTTGCCTGCACGCCATAAGGCCACCGCCTTGCCATAAAACATCGGTCTGTCTTCGAGACGCTTAATGTCGAGGCTGCGCCCATCGAAATACCGCAAAGCTTCACGCGGGGTCCCCGTCAGCGCAGCAATCCGGGCACGGATCAGCTGAAAATCTGGGCCGTCCTGTACCTGTCGATAAGGCAGGTTCTGTATCTTGTCCTGAATTTCGGCCAGACGCTCGGTGGTGAGGGGGTGGGTCTTGAGGTAGGCCGGAGAAGTGCCCTCGTAGAATCTGCCATAACGCTGCAACTTGCCGAAGAAGCTGGCCATGCCTCGAGGATCGTAACCCGATTTGAGCAGGCGCTGGATGCCCAGGCGATCGGCTTCGCGCTCATTTTCGCGAGTAAAGTCCAGTTGCGCCTGAACCATTCCCGCCTGGGCTCCCATCACGGCACCAATGCTGGCATCGGGGTTGCTGCGCGCCGCCAGGATGGCTGCTGCCATGGCGGCTATCGATAACGGCATGTTCTTGCTTTGGGCCTCGATCATGCGCGCAATGTGGTGTTGCGTGACGTGAGAAATTTCGTGCGCGAGCACGGATGCAAGTTCGGATTCGTTTTCCGCCGCCAGCATCAGCCCGGTATGAACTCCGATATACCCTCCGGGCAGCGCAAAGGCGTTGAGGCTTGAATCCTGGATCAGGAAAAACTCGAATTGCTGGCCGCCCAGATCATCGCTCACTGCGAGCAGCCGGTTGCCCACGCTGTTGAGAAAATCCACGCTCTCCGGATCATCAAAATAAACCCGGTCGCTGCGAATATCGAGCATGATCTCGTGCCCCAAGGCCTTTTCGTCCTGGCTGGAGAACACCGTCGACGAACTGTCGCCCAGGTCGGGCAAATCATAGGCAGCAGAACCACCCACCAGGCAACAGGCCACAATAAATACAAGGATTGAACGCATCTTGCTATGATAACTCGGGTTGCACATTGTTCCCCTGGCCTTTATAAATCCTTTAATTACCCCGTTACCGAGTACATCTCCGTCATGAGCCCCACACCCACATTGACCCATTTTGACAGCGAAGGCCAGGCCCACATGGTTGACGTGGCCGACAAGGCCGAAACTCACCGTGTGGCGCGGGCAACCGGCAGGATCGTCATGAAACCCGAAACCCTCAACATGATCAAGCACGGTGCAGCAAAAAAAGGCGACGTTTTGGGTATCGCCCGACTTGCCGCCATTCAGGCCGCAAAACGGGCTGCCGACCTGATTCCCCTGTGCCACCCCATCCCGCTGACCCGGGTGGCAGTGGAATTTTCACTGGACCATGCCCAGTCGGCCATCCACTGCACCGTCACCACCGAAACCGTGGGCCGTACGGGCGTTGAAATGGAGGCCCTGACTGCCGTACAGCTCGGTTTGCTCACTATTTACGACATGTGCAAGGCCGTGGATCGCGGCATGATCATGGGCGAGATCCGCCTCCTTGAAAAATCAGGCGGAAAATCAGGTGCTTGGACAGCTGACGCGCCCTGATTACAGCAACCTGAAGGCCTCTTTGGCTGCCGCAAGCCCTTCATCCGCCGGCACGACCCAGACTTCCACCGCACTGTCCCTGGCATGAATGGCTTCCACCTGATCTTGTCGGCCTTCCCGGTTCTTCACCGGATCCAGCACCACGCCAAGGTAGGTCAGCCGCCCGGCCACATCGCTGCGTAGTCGGGCGTCATGTTCGCCAATGCCTCCCGTAAAGGCCAGCAGGTCCAGCCCACCCAAAACCGCCGCCATGGCGCCGGCCTCGCGCACCACACTTGCCGTAAACAAATCAATGGCACATTTTGCCAGATCGTTGCCAACGGCCGCACGCAAAACCCGAAAGTCAGCGGACAAACCCGACACGCCCAGCAGGCCTGATTGTCGGTAGAGCAAGGTTTCCAGGCGTTCCTGGCTCCAACCCTGGTTCATCAGGTACAGCAACACACCGGGATCAAGCGCGCCGCACCGGGTTCCCATCACCAGGCCGTCCAATGCGGTAAACCCCATGGTACTGGCCATGCTGCGCCCCTTGCGCGCAGCGCACAGACTGGCACCGCTGCCAAGATGGGCCATCAACAACCGTCCACCAGCCCGGGCGCTGCGCAGTGTCAAGGTGTCTCGAACATGCTGGTAGGACAACCCGTGAAATCCGTAACGACGGATGCCTTGTTGGAATAATGCTTCAGGAAGCGCAAAGCGGACCTCCTGTGCTGGCATGGAAGCATGGAATGCCGTGTCGAAACAGGCAATCTGTGGCACCTTGGGCAATGCTCGCCAAAAGAGGCGGATACCCTCCAGGTTGTGTGGCTGGTGCAACGGAGCGAGCGCGTTCAGCTGTGCCAGTTCCTGCAGTACCGATTCGGTGACATGCACGCTGGTTTGAAATTTTGGCCCGCCGTGTACCACCCGATGCGCCACGGCACGCAGGCGCAACGTGGGCGTGACTTCGGTAAGTCGCCTGATCAAACTGTCCAGGGTGGCATCAAAAGCCGCTTCATCCAGTTGCAGCGTGTCGATCGTACCCACCTGTATGGCTGCCTGGACACCATCGCCAGTCACGGGATAAAGCGCAAACTTGAGCGTGGATGAGCCCACATTGACCGAAAGAATCCCTTCCTGGGCAGCAGAAAAACGCATCTGGTCGTTACGGACGATGTTGACGATGGTGATGGGCGATCAACTGGGCCAGCAATGCCGAGGCGATGCGTGCATCAGCACCATCCGCCCGACTGGTCAGTGCCACGGGTACCCGACCTCCCATGACCACGCCGCTGGCGGTGCCCCCAGCCAGGTATTCCAGTTGCTTGGCCAGCATATTGCCGGACTCCAGATCAGGAACCACCAGAATGTCGGCAACGCCAGCGACGGAAGAAGTGATTTGCTTGATCGCAGCCGCTTCACCGGAAATTGCAGTGTCAAACGCCAGGGGGCCATCCAGGACGGCATCGGTGATTTGCCCGCGATCAGCCATTTTACAAAGCGCCGCAGCGTCGACCGTGGAGGGAATAGCGGGGTTGACGGTTTCCACTGCGGACAAAATGGCCACCCGCGGCAATTGGATGCCCAAAATCCGGGCCAATTCGATAGCGTTCTGCACAATGTCCACCTTGTCCGCCAGGGTGGGCCTGATGTTGAGCGCCGCATCCGTTATCAGCAAGGGTTTTTCATAAAGCGGCACTTCAAAACGAAAAATATGCGACATGCGCCGCTTGGTACGAAAATCGCGATTTGAGAGTGCCGCATGCATGAGTTCATCCGTATGCAGACTCCCTTTCATGAGGGCTTCGACCCTACCCTGGACGGCCATCTCCACCGCGACTTCAGCCGCCGCTTGGCTGTAGGGTGTCGTGACCAGTTCGATGCTGCTGATGTCGGCGCCAATTTGCGCTGCCACTTGCCTGATCCTGGCTTCCGGCCCGATCAGCACGGGAATAATCAACCCGGCTTCACCGGCTTCCAGTGCGCCTTGAAGAGAACCAGCCTCGCAGGGATGCACCACGGCACAGCGCACGGGATCCAGTCCGGCGCTCATGGCCAGTAACGCTTTTAGCAATTGCTTGTCGGTTTGCATGGTACCCTGCTCTCGCCAAGTGCCTCCATAAGCTTTAATATTAACATTGTGGCCGGTGATCCCGGTTGCCTGTCCATATCAACAACCGCTGATCGCGAGGTATTTCGAATGTCCGCCCTGCCTGATAACGATAAACAAGAAACCCAAGAATGGCTGGACGCCCTGGAGAGCGTCCTGGAACTGGAAGGCCCCGAACGCGCCCATTTCATCCTGGAGCAGCTCATTGACAAGGCCCGTCGTTCCGGCGCCTTCCTGCCCTACAGTGCCAATACGGCGTACATCAATACCATCCCGCCAGCGCTTGAAGTGCCTATGCCGGGAGACCCCGAAATGGAGCACCGTATTCGCTCGCTCATCCGATGGAATGCCATGGCCATGGTGGTGCGGGCCAACCGCTCATCCAGCGAACTGGGCGGTCATATCGCCAGCTTCCAGTCGGCTGCCACCCTCTATGACGTAGGTTTTGATCATTTTTTTCATGCCCCCACCGCAGACCATGGAGGTGACCTCCTTTACATCCAGGGCCATTCCGCACCAGGGATTTACGCCCGCGCATTTCTGGAAGGACGGATCAGCGAAGAACAGATGAGCAAGTTTCGCCAGGAGGTGGACGGCGGTGGATTGCCAAGCTATCCCCATCCATGGCTCATGCCTAATTTCTGGCAAATGCCCACGGTATCCATGGGCCTGGGCCCCCTGATGGCCATCTATCAGGCGCGCTTCATGAAGTATCTGCAAAACCGTGGGCTCGCCAATGTGGAAAACCGCAAGGTATGGGCCTTCATGGGCGACGGGGAAATGGACGAACCCGAATCGCTCGGAGCGATTTCGCTTGCCACGCGTGAGCGCCTGGACAACTTGATTTTTGTCGTCAACTGCAACTTGCAACGCCTCGACGGACCGGTTCGCGGCAACGGCAAGATCATCCAGGAACTGGAAGCAGACTTCAGGGGTGCGGGCTGGAACGTCATCAAGGTCATCTGGGGCAGCCAGTGGGACGCCCTGATCGCCAAGGACCGCAGCGGTCTGTTGCTGCAACGGATGATGGAAGCAGTGGATGGCGAATACCAAAGCATGAAAGCGCATGATGGCGCTTACGTGCGCAAGCACTTTTTTGGCAAGTACCCCGAACTGGCACGTCTGGTGGCCAACATGTCCGACGACGAAATCTGGCGTCTGACCCGCGGCGGCCATGATCCGTTCAAGATGTACAACGCCTATCTCTCAGCGGTACGCCACACCGGCCAGCCCACGGTTATTCTGGCAAAGACCATCAAGGGCTACGGCATGGGTGAATCTGGCGAAGGCCAGAACATTACGCACCAGCAGAAAAAAATGGGCGAAAACGCCCTCAAGCAGTTCCGGGACCGATTCCAGATTCCAATTTCGGACGAGGTGATTGCTGAAACGCCGTTCTATCGCCCTTCCGATGATAGCCCGGAAATCCAGTATCTCAAGGCCCAGCGTGAAGCGTTGGGCGGCTACCTTCCCGTACGGCACAGCGAAGTGCCTTCGCTCAAGGTACCCGAGCTCTCTGCATTCCAGGCGCTGTTGGAAAGCAGCGAAGAACGCCAGCTTTCCACCACGATGGCTTTCGTGCGCGTACTGACAGCGTTGACCCGTGACAAGGAGATCGGCAAGCTGATCGTGCCGATCGTGCCGGATGAATCCCGCACATTTGGCATGGAAGGCATGTTCCGCAGTCTCGGCATCTATTCTTCCGTAGGCCAGCTGTACCAGCCGCAGGATCACGACCAGCTCATGTATTACCGTGAGGACGTCAACGGCCAGATCCTGCAGGAGGGCATCAACGAAGCCGGCGCCTTTTCTTCCTGGATTGCCGCTGCCTCGGCTTATTCCAGCCATGGCGTCACCACCATTCCCTTTTACATTTTCTATTCGATGTTTGGCTTCCAGCGCGTGGGCGACCTCGCCTGGGCGGCTGGAGACATGCGCTGTCGCGGTTTTTTGATTGGCGGCACCGCCGGCCGAACCACCCTCAATGGTGAAGGATTGCAGCATCAGGATGGCCACAGCCAGGTCCATGCCTCTTTCATTCCCAACTGCGTTTCCTATGACCCCACATTCGCTTACGAAGTGGCGGTCATCATTCAGGATGGCCTGCGCCGGATGTACCAGAATCACGAAAACATTTTCTACTACATCACTACCATGAATGAGAATTACAGCCACCCTGCCATGCCCGAAGGCGTGCAGGAGGGGATTCTCAAAGGGATGTACTTGCTGCAGAAGGGTGAAAAGGCCAAGGGCCCCGTAGTGCAACTGATGGGATCAGGCACCATCCTGCGCGAAGCGATTGCGGCAGCAGCATTGCTGGAAAAGGACTGGGGGGTTTCAAGCAATGTCTGGAGCGCGCCCAGCATCAATGAATTGGCTCGCGAAGGCCAGGCCACCTTGCGCTGGAACCGCCATCATCCTGACCAGCCCCAGCGCAAATCCTATGTGGAACAGTGCCTGGAAACTACCAAGGGGCCCGTGATTGCAGCCACCGACTACATCAAGACCTTCACCGAGCAGATTCGTGCCTTTGTGCCCCGTCGATATGTGACGTTGGGTACCGACGGCTTTGGTCGTTCGGATACCCGTGCCAAGCTTCGCGAATTTTTTGAGGTGGATAGCCGCTATATCACGCTGGCCGCATTGCAGGCTCTGGCCGCAGAGGGCACGATTCCGACCGCGCGCGTTGCGGAGGCCATCAAAAAATATGGCCTTGATCCGGAGAAACCCCTCCCCACCAACGTCTGATCATGATCCAAAACCTTGCCAGAAAGATTTCGGGGGTGCTGTTTGGCCCCCCGCGCGATCCGCTGTCCCCTGAAACGCGCCACAACATTGCACTGGCTGCGTTCTTTGCCTGGGTAGGTCTGGGTGCTGACGGACTGTCTTCATCGGCGTACGGTCCTGAAGAAGCCTTCAAGGCGCTGGGCACACATACCCACCTCAGCCTGTACCTTGCTCTGGCCACGGCCTTGACCGTCTTTTTGATCTCCACGGCTTACAACCAGGTCATCGAGCTATTTCCCACGGGAGGGGGTGGCTACAAGGTGGCTACCCAGCTGATAGGCCCTTATGCCGGGCTTGTGAGTGGTGCAGCCCTGATCGTGGACTACGTCCTGACCATTGCCATTTCGGTGGCCAGTGGCGTGGACGCGGTTTTCAGTTCGTTGCCTACGAGTTGGCAAGTTTACAAACTCACCACCGAACTGGGGCTTACATTGCTGCTGATGGTTCTCAACCTGCGCGGCATGAAGGAAAGCATCAAGGTTCTGACTCCGATTTTCTTAGGTTTTGTTGTCACTCACGTGTTCATCATCATCTACGGCGTGTCGGTACGCGGCTCGGAGCTGCCTATGATTGTTTCCGAGACCCTGTCAGAAACTGGAGCGCTGGCCGGTCAGATGGGCTGGGTTTTCGTGGCTTCATTGTTTTTGCGCGCCTACTCCCTTGGAGGCGGTACTTACACAGGGATCGAGGCCGTTTCCAACAACATCAACGCGCTCAAGGAACCCAGGGTGCACACTGGCAAGCTGACCATGTTCTACATGGCCCTCTCTCTGGCGTTCACCGCGGCTGGCGTCATTCTGTTGTATCTGCTCTGGCAAGCCCAGCCATCTTCCACCGGAGAAACGCTCAATGCCGTGGCATTCCGTTCCGTCATCGGCTCTCTGGGGCTAGGTGCCAGCTCTTCATACGTGCTGTTGACCATCACCCTGCTTCTGGAGGGCGCACTGTTGTACGTGGCGGCGAATACAGGACTGCTGGGCGGCCCTGCCGTTTTGGCCAACATGGCCAATGATGGCTGGGCACCCACGCAATTCAGCTCGCTCTCCAGTCGCCTGGTCACCAAGTACGGCATTCTGATCATGGGGTTTGCTGCCATCCTGATCCTCATCTGGAGCGGTGGCTTGGTTGATTTGCTGGCGGTACTCTACAGCATCAACGTGTTTCTGACTTTCACACTGTCCCTGCTGGGACTGTCCATCTACTGGTGGAAGCACCGCAAAGAACAAGCCCGCTGGTTGCCCCGCCTGACGCTATCCCTGGTTGGATTTTTGGTTGCCAGCAGCATCCTGATTGTCACCCTGGTGGAGAAATTTTTTGAAGGTGGCTGGATGACCACGCTGATCACCAGTTCGGTCATTGCCCTCTGCCTCCTGATTCGCTGGCATTATCGGGAAACGGAAGCGCAAATGACCAAGGCGGATGCCTTGCTGGCCTCATTGCCAGCCGAACCTGTGGCCAATCCACCACCGATCGATCCAAATGCCCAAACGGCCGTGTTCATGATCAGCCGCTCACGCGGCGCGGGCATGCACACAATTCTCTGGGTACAACGCCTGTTCCCCAATATCTTCAAGAATTTTGTATTCCTGAGCGTGGGTGCCGTGGATACCCAAAGCTATGGCGGCGAAGGGTCGATCGAAGGGCTTCAACAGGAAGTCCATTCCGCATGCGATTACTATGTCAATTTTTGCAACCGTAACGGCATTGCGGCCAAATCCTATCAGGCGTACGGAACCGACCGGGTGGAAGAGCTCACCAAACTGGCACTCAAGGTGCGCGACGAGTTTCCAAACTGCGTCTTTTTTGCCAGCAAGCTGATCTTCGTGCATGACAACTGGCTCACCCGGTTCCTGCACAACCAGACCGCCCTCACCATGCAACGCGTCCTGCACCTGCAGGGCATGTTCATGGTGATCCTGCCGATGAAAGTGGACTAATGCGCGCGGGTGCCCAGGGTGGAGAAATCGATGTCCCGATTCACCATGATCACAAAGGGATAACCCCTTTTGATGACGATTACCGGGCCCAGAGCCGCGTTCCCTGCAAACCCGACAGCGGCCGTATTCACCAGAATTTGTCCCGCCGCATCCCCGGCAAGTGAGTTGCCTGCCCCGCCGAGGATGGTGACACCACCCTCTGGCGGCGAAATGATCCTGGCGAGCCCTGCCGTCATGAACTGCCCACCCAGCCGGGTCCAGAACCGATTGTCCACTTCGTCTTTCATGCCGGACTGACCTGCTCGGTCTGCGGCCTGCATGTCATCCAGATTAAAGCTCTCACCACTGGGCAGA
>JAJZHC010000047.1 GCA_021804705.1 Pseudomonadota bacterium | reverse complement strand
CGTCTCGTCAAGATGACCGAGCAGCAGTTTGACGATGTCATCGACGTCAACCTCAAGGGCGTCTTTCACTGTACCCAGTCTGCAGTGCCCTACATGTTGAACCAGGGCAAGGGAGCCATCGTCAGCGCTTCCAGCGTGGTGGGACTGTACGGCAATTTTGGCCAGACCAATTATGCGGCCACCAAATTTGGCGTGATCGGTTTTACGAAAACCTGGGCGCGCGAACTGGGGGCCAAGGGCATTCGCGTCAATGCCGTCTGCCCCGGCTTCATCGCCACCCAGATTCTCTCCACCATACCGGAAAATGTCCTGGAGACCATGCGCGAGCGTTCCTGGATGCACCGCCTGGGCACTCCTGAAGAGATGGCCAACGTGTATGCCTTTCTGGCCAGCGATGAAGCCAGCTACATCAATGGCATTGCCCTGGAGGCGAGCGGCGGCATTTCGCTTTAACGCGGCCTTGCCGTGGACAGTGCGGCAAGTTGGGTGGACAATGGCCTCATGTCCATGATCAAAAAAATCGGGCTGGGCATAGTGGGCGTCGTTGTGTTGCTGGCAACGCTGGCTTACTTTGTATTGCCAGGGTTTCTCCAGTCTCAGGCCGAGCAGAAAGTCGCCGAAATCACCCATCGGCGGCTGACCCTCCAGAAAGTGGACATCAACCCGCTGACCCTGTCCCTGACAGTGCGCGGGTTGAGCCTGTATGAACCGGACGGGAAAACGGTCTTTGCTGCATTTGATGAATTGCAGGTCAAGGCCTCCCTTGGTTCGTTGCTGCATTTCGCACCAGTGGTTCGGGAAGTGCGTCTCGTCCACCCCAGTCTCCATGTCGTCCTGCTCTCGCCCCATCACTACAACTTCGACGACCTGCTGCAACTGGTCCGGCAGCACGCCCCGGCCCCGGCAGAATCGGGACCGGCACACTTTGCTATCCACAACATCCAGGTCGAGGAGGGCGCGCTGACCTTTGAGGACCGCCCCCGCAAACTGACCCACGAAGTGACCCGGCTGAAGCTGGGCATCCCTTTCGTTTCAACCCTGCCCACCCAGGAGGATATTTTTGTTGAACCGGTCTTAAGCGCCCGCGTGGATGGTACCGACCTCCTGCTCAAGGGAAAGGCGCTGCCCTTTGCCACGCAACCTCAGGCCAGCGCACATCTGGATCTGGAGGGTGTCGACCTGCCGCGCTACCTGGACTACCTGCCCGCACCATTGCCCGTGGCACTCGGTCAGGGTCAACTGGACGTCCATCTGGACGCCCATTTCCAAAGTCGCGCCGGCGCCCCGGCAACGCTGGGACTGGATGTGCAGCTGCGCCTGCATGCCCTGAAATTGTCCGCCGTGAAAAGCCTGCCAGGACTGAATCTGGCGCTGGACAGTGCTACGGTGGATTTGCAGGGCGCACAGCTCAACCTCGGCGACCAGACACTGGCCGTGTCCAAAGTGTCGCTCTCCATTCCGACGGCGAAGATAGAAGATCGTAGTCGCCGGCGCCCCCTGGTGACCACGCTCTCTGACTTCGCGCTCACGCTGCAGGACATGTCCACCGCTCCCGGAAAGAATGGCACTGCAGATCTCGCCACCCGGGTCAATGGCAGCGGTCAGGTTCATCTGGCAGGTGCCATCGGGTTGTTGCCGGGCCTGGCTGACCTCAATGTGGATGTGCAGAAGCTCGACCTGATGCCGCTGCAACCCGTGCTGACGAAATACACCCGCTTGCTGTTGTCCCGGGGCCAGTTGTCCATGCAGGGCAGGTTGAAACTTGAACAGAGCGCAGATGGCAAAATCAGGGGAGGGTATCAGGGGCATCTGTTGCTCACCCGTCTGGCCCTCCTGGAGCGGGCTACGGCCACGGATTTGGTGCGCTGGAAGTCGCTCTTCCTGAATGGGGTGGACCTGCATGTTGCCCCGTTCTCCCTCACCGTCCGGGAGGTGGCCCTGAACGATTTTTTTGCCCGGGTGGCCATCAATCCTGACGGGCGCATCAACCTGCAGGACATCGTACAAAGCGCGCCGGCCGGGCCCGCTTCGGAGCAGATGGCCGTTGCCGAACCGGCTGCGATCCTTCCCATCACGGTGGGCAAGGTGTCCTTGCAAGGTGGGGCCGTGCACTTTAGTGACAACTACATCAAGCCGCACTACACGGCCGACCTGGAAGCCCTGGGCGGTATTATCAGCGGCCTGTCCTCAGACGCCACCAGTGCGGCCAGCGTTGATTTGCGCGGTCAGGTCAACGATGCGCCACTGGCCATCACGGGCAAGATCAATCCGTTGCGTGGCAATCTTTTCCTGGATATCAAGGCCAGCGTCAACGGCATGGACATGGCCCCCTTCAGCCCCTATTCCGGAAAATATATGGGCTATGACATTCAAAAGGGCAAGCTCTCCTTCGAGGTCACCTACCAGGTGCTGGACCATGCCCTGACGGCGCAAAATCACGTGGTGCTGGACCAGTTGACCTTCGGCAACAAGGTGGAGAGTCCGGATGCCATCCAGCTTCCGGTGCAGTTGGCCATTGCATTGCTCAAGGATCGCAACGGCACCATCGACATTCATCTGCCCGTGGAAGGCTCGCTCAACGATCCTCAGTTTTCAGTAGGAGGCATCATTTTCAGGATGGTGGTCAATCTCATCACCAAGGCGGTTACCGCGCCGTTCTCCCTGATTGCTTCCTTTTTTGAAGGAGGTGCAGCTGCCTCCTTCATGGCTTTTGAGCCCGGGTTGGCCGTCATTCCTGCGGCAGGTGTGGCGCAATTGCAGTCGCTGGCCCACGCCCTGACGGAGCGACCCGCATTGAAGGTCGACATTAGCGGAGGCGCAGATCGCGCCACCGATGAAGAGGGCCTGCGCCGTGCCAGCATCGCGCAAAAAGTGCGTGCCCTGCTGATCAAGCAGAAAATTGCCCGTGGTGAATCCGTCAATCCCGAAACCCTGATCGTCCCTGCTGCGGATTATCCCGCCTTGCTGGCCAGGGTGTATCACAACGAAAGTTTTCCCAAGCCGCGCAACATGCTCGGCATGGAAAAAACCCTGCCGGTTCCGGAAATGGAAAAACTCATGATGGCCAATACGGTGGTGAAGGATGATGATCTTGTGGCGCTGGCCAGCCGGCGCGCGGAAGCTGTGCGCGACTGGCTGGTGCATCAGGGGCAAGTGCCCCGCGAGCGATTGTTCATCGTCGGGGCGGAGGCAGGGCAGGCCCGGGTGGATTTTTCACTGAAGTGACGGGCTGCCGGTCTTAAATCACCAGCTTGTGGGTGATGGCGTAATGGATGAGTTCCGCGTTGGTTTTGAAGTTCATCTTTTCCAGCAGGCGGGCGCGATAGACGCTCACGGTCTTGGCGCTGAGGGCCATGACTTCGGCAATCTCGCTCAGCTTTTTTCCCGAAGCGATCAGGCAGAGGGTTTGATACTCCCGGTGGGACAACATGTGATGCGGGTGCTCTACATGGCCGTTGGACAGGTTCTCGGCCAACTGCAAGGCAAGCTCGTTGCTGATGTACTTCTTGCCGCCCGCCACTTGGCGGATGGCCGCCACCAGTTGCGTCAGGGCGCCTTGCTTGTTGATATAACCCGAGGCCCCCGCCTTGAGGGAGCGCACGGCGTACTGCTCTTCCGGATACATGCTGAGAATCATCACGGGCAGGTTGGGACGAATGCCCTTGATTTGCTTCAACACATCGATGCCATGTTCTCCGGGCATGCTGATATCCAGCAAAACCAGGTTGTAGTCGAACTCACGGACCAGTTGCAGGGCATCGGCACCATTTTCGGCCTCGCCGGTGACGCGCATGTCCTGCGTGTCCTGAAGCAGTTGTTTGATCCCTTTCCGGATGATGGAATGGTCATCAACCACCAGTACGTTGATCATTGCCTGCTGCGACCCTTCGTTTGATTGTCAGGAATTGTAACGGACTGTTCAGGTTCTGACTATCAAAACTGATAACTGGCGTTGACGCCCATCAGCCCGTTGCGTCCCGGAGCAGGTTCGTAATAGCGACCAAAGACGTCACCGACGATCACGCTGCCCACATAGGTGCGGTCGAACAGGTTGTCCACCCGGACGAACTCCTTCAGCTTCCAGCCGGACACCTCCTGGTGCAACTGCAGTCGCCAGGAGGCGATGGCATAGCCCGGTGCGGGCATCTGGGTGTTGCTGTCTTCCACGAACATGCGGCCGCGCGCGCTGAATTCGGCGGCAGTGCTCAAGCCCGGCAGCGGATCCCAGGCCAGTTCGGCATAGGCGTATTTTTCGGCGACCCCAGGCAGGATGTTGCCGGAGGCTACCGGCAGGCTGCTGGTTGCAGGGCCGACCACTGTAGTGGTGGCACTCGGGTTGGTGAAGAAAGCATGCAGCAGGGTCAGCGAGAGCTTGCCGCTCACGGTGGGCGAGAGCTGGCTGTCGAGGCTCCATTCGGCGCCGTCGCGTTGGGTCTGGGCGTTTTTATAGGCCGCAGCACCATTGACATTGATGTCCACCACGGCCTCATTGTCCACGCGTACGTGATACACGGCAAATGTGGCCTGCGTGTCTGAGTTGAGCATGGATTTGACGCCGGCCTCCAGGGCATGGACAGTGGCCGCCTTCAGTCCGAAATTGAAGACGTCGGCCACGTTGGCGCCGTTGCGGGAGTAGAACATTTCATTGAGCGTAGGCGTTTCAAACCCTTGCGAGCCGCTGACGTACAGATGGGTGGCATTGTTGAGCCGATAGAGCGCCGAGAGCACCGGGGTGGTATGGGTGAAGGTGACGTCACCACTGGCGGCAGCCGTGGCCTGGCTGCTGGTGAGGCCATTGGAGAGCGAGTTGGCGACATTGAAGTTGACGCGGCTGTAGCGCAGCCCTCCGCTCAGAACCCAGGATTGAAGGTCCCACTCGGCCTGGAAGTAGGGGTCGACGCTGCGCACGGTGTCCATTTCCTGGCGCTTCTGGTTGCCGAATACGCCGCAGGTCGCGTTGCTGCCGCATACCAGTGTGCCGCTGGTTTCGGTGGTCGTGAAATTGGTAAAACCCTTGCGGTTGTCCTGGAACTGGTCATTGTCCAGCCCCGCGGTGAGCGTCAGGGTCTCGTGATCGCCAAGGGGTCGCACCCGGATCCAGCGCATGTCGGCGCCGTAAAAGTCGCGACCGTAATCGACCACGCCACTATTGCTGCTGAAGGAGGCCATGGCCGACTGGAATTGCGTGACATGGCGGTTTCCCGAGTAGAGGGTGGTTTGCAGATGGTCATCACCGAACGCCTGATCATAGGTCGCCCCGCCCTGCATGTGGTTGATGCTCTTGCGCGTGCCATACGCAGCAGCAAGGTCGGGGTAAGTGGTGGACCCCTGGCGGGCGGGCAGGGGTCCAAAGGGGTTTTGCAGGTAGGCCGTACGGGTCAGACCCAGCGGATCCTGCGTGTCATGCTGCTGGTTGGCATTGGCCACGATGGTCAGCTTGCCACCCTCCGTGGGAGAGAGTGAAAACTTGGCCATCTGTTGGTCGCGATTGGCTTGGCTGTCCGGGCGGTAGCCGTCCGTATGAAAATGGGAGCTGTCCAGAAGATAGCTCACGCCCCCACTTGCTCCCAGTGCGGTCATATCCCGCTTCCACAGGCCAAAGCTGCCCACGGCCAGTGAGGCCTCCGTGGTGGGCGGCCCCTGGCCTTCCCGCGTAAAGAGCTGGATGATGCCCCCGGCCTGGTTGCCGTAGATGGATGCCAGCGGACCTTGCAGGATTTCAATGCGTTGGGCCTGGTCCAGGTTGAAGGTGGAGGTCTCCCCCTGGCCGTCTGCCATGCTGGCAGGAATGCCGTCGGTGAAGAGCTTGATGCTGCGGGTGCCAAACGGGGCGCGGGCGCCGAAGCCGCGCGATGAGATTTGCAAGTCCTGCGCGTAATTGTGGCGATTCAATCCCTGGATTCCAGGCACGCTGCCCAGAGATTCCGTCAGGTCTACCCGGGGCTGCGCATCCACGATGTCGCTGCGATCCAGAACGGTCACCGAGGCAGCCACATCTGCGGGATCACGCGCCACGCGGGTGCCGGTTACCACCACGGGGTGCAGGGTGGTGATTTCGTCGTCGGCCAGGGCCTGGTGCATCGCGCTGGCCAGCAGGGCAGCCAGCCAGGGGCGGGCCAGGCCGGTGCGCATCAGTCTCGTTCGGGCGTTGCGCTGATCTTGTGGATGGCCAGATCCGCGCCAAGGTATTCGGATTCCTGATCCAGACGGATTCCCATCACGGTTTTGAGCGTGCCGTAGATGATAAACCCTCCTGTCAGCGCAATGACGATGCCCAGCAAGGTGCCGGCAACCTGGCTTGCCAGGGTGACCCCACCCAGGCCGCCCAGTGCCCTGGAACCGAAGATTCCGGCGGCGATGCCGCCCCAGGCGCCGCACAGGCCATGCAGCGGCCATACCCCCAGGACGTCGTCGATTTTCCAGCGGTTTTGCACCAGCGTGAACATTTTCACGAACAGCACGCCCGCGATGCTGCCCACCACGAGGGAACCCAGCGGATGCATGATGTCCGAGCCCGCACAGACCGCCACGAGACCCGCCAGCGGGCCGTTATATACGAACCCCGGGTCGTTCTTGCCCACGGCCCAGGCTGCGATGGTTCCTCCCACCATGGCCATGAGGGAATTGATGGCCACAAGCCCGTTGATCTTGTCGATGGTTTGCGCACTCATCACGTTGAACCCAAACCAGCCCACGGCCAGGATCCAGGCCCCCAGGGCCAGAAACGGAATGTTTGAGGGCGGGTGGGCGGAGATCGAGCCGTCCTTGCCATAACGTCCGTAGCGGGCGCCCAACAGCAGCACGGCAGGCAAGGCTACCCAGCCCCCTACCGCATGCACCACCACGGAGCCGGCAAAGTCGTGAAAGGCGGCGCCGGTCTGTGCCGTAAGCCAGGCTTGTATGCCAAACCGTTCATTCCAGGCGATGCCCTCAAAGAGCGGGTAGACCAGGGCTACCAGGATGAAGGTGGCAATCAGTTGGGGCTCGAACCTGGCCCGTTCGGCGATGCCGCCCGAGATGATGGCGGGCACGGCTGCAGCAAAAGTGAGCAGGAAGAAGAATTTCACCAGCTCAAAGCCGCTTTTGGCCGCCAGGGTTTCGGCGCCGGTAAAAAACTGCGTGCCATAGGCCACGGTGTAGCCAATGAAGAAGTAGGCGATGGTGGATATCGCAAAATCCATGAGGATCTTGACCAGGGCATTGACCTGGTTTTTATGGCGGACCGTTCCCAGTTCCAGAAAAGCAAAACCAGCGTGCATGGCAAAGACCAGAATGGCCCCCATCAGAATGAACAGCGTATCGCTTCCGGACTTCAACGTTTCCATGATTCAGGGGCTCCTCAAGGCAGGCCATGCAAAAGAAACCGCTAACATAATGCAAAACGCGATGAATGCACAGATTTCGTGCGAAAAAATGCTTCAGGTTGGTGCGATTTGCCTCAAAAACACCTCGGTAACCAGCAGTGCGCGGCCATGCCGGTAAAAAAGGGAGCGTCGGGCGGGGAGGCTCAAGCCCTGGGTGGTCATTTTGGGGTCTGACCCCAGCCGACGATACAGCGGGTGCCGGGCCGAGAGTTTTTTGAAGCGCAAGGCCTGGCGCGCCACGCGAGGGTCGGCAAAAAGGGCTTCGCCCAGGGGGCGCGCACCCAATCCGGCGAAGAGATTCCAGGCCCCGCGCACATGGGCACGGGGCAGGACGGAATGGGCAAAGACCAGTGGCAGATCGCCGTCGCACAACAGGACTTCGCGAATCCAGGCCAGTTGTCCCTGACGTAGCCCCATCAGCAGACGCTCATCGTTCAGGGGGCGGCCCAGATGCTGGCGCAGGACCTCGACCCGGAACTGTTTGCTTTGGGCTTTCAGGCGGGCCGTCAGTGAGCCGCGGTGGGCCAGCAGGGAAAACAGCGAGGCTGGCACGGTGGGGCGCAGCAGTGCGGTTTTCCAGGGGTCGCGGGGATGGTGGGAGTGCATCCTGCAATTATCCCACAGGCAATGGTATTCTCCACGGGATCAATCCCGATTTGTTCCACTCGTTCAGGAATGCGTTCATGTCTGTCCCAACTCAAATGCGATGCGTCGAAATTTCCCAGGCTGGCCCGCCCGAGGTCCTGAAGCTGGCCCAGAGGGCCACCCCACAGCCCCAGGCGGGCGAAGTGCTGATTGAAGTGGCCGCGGCGGGCATCAATCGCCCCGATTGTTTTCAGCGCGCAGGATTCTATCCGCCCCCGCCGGGCGCATCCGACCTGCCGGGTCTTGAAGTGGCAGGTCGGGTGGTGGCACTGGGGGAGGGTGCCCATGGCGTCGCCGTTGGCGACGAGGTCTGCGCCCTGGTGCCCGGAGGCGGCTATGCCGATTATTGCACTGCCCCTGCCGCCCTCTGTCTGCCCATTCCCAAAGGCTATGACGCCATTGAGGCCGCAGCCTTGCCGGAAACGATGTTCACGGTCTGGAGCAACGTGTTCGACCGTGGGGCATTGCAGCCCGGTGAATCGTTTCTGGTGCAGGGGGGGTCCAGCGGCATCGGCACCACGGCCATTCAACTCGTCAAGGCCTTTGGACATCCGGTGTACGCCACGGCGGGAAGCCCCGAGAAGTGTGCCGCCTGCGAAGCGTTGGGTGCAGACCGGGCCATCAACTATAAAACCGAGGACTTCGTGGCCGTCTTGAAAGAAGTCACCGGAGGGCGCGGGGTGGATGTCATTCTCGACATGGTGGCGGGCGATTACACGCCGCGCGAATTGAAGGCGCTGGCCGACGATGGACGGCTGGTCCTGATCGCCTTTCTGGGGGGGGCCAAATCCCAGGTCAACATGGCAGAAGTCATGCAGCGCCGTCTCATCATCACCGGCTCCACGCTGCGCCCGCGTTCCGTAGCCTTCAAGGCGGCCATTGCCGCGCAGTTGCGGGACAAGGTCTGGCCGCTGCTGGATGCCGGGCGTATCAAACCGGTGATCCATGCCGCCTTTCCCATGGCCGAAGCGGCCGCGGCGCACACCCTCATGGAATCCAGTGCGCACGTGGGCA
>JAJZHC010000046.1 GCA_021804705.1 Pseudomonadota bacterium | reverse complement strand
TAGAGACGGTGTTGCTGCGCTCCTTGCAACAAGCCCAATACAGCCCGGAGAACGTGGGGCACTTTGGGTTGGCTTATACTGCCTACGCGCACTTTACTTCACCCATCCGGCGCTATCCTGATTTGCTGGTACATCGCTCCATTCGTGCCGTATTGGCCCAGGAAACCTATGCACCGGGTGACTGGAAGGCCATCGGTGTGCACTGTTCCATGACCGAGCGCCGCGCCGACGAAGCCACGCGTGACGTGGAGGCCTGGCTCAAATGCTTCTTCATGAAGGACAAGGTAGGCAATGTGTTCAACGGAACAGTCAGTTCTGTGACGGGCTTTGGGTTGTTTGTGGCTTTGGATGAGGTTTATGTTGAAGGGTTGGTGCACATCTCCGAGCTGGGCAGCGATTATTTTCAGTTCGACGCGACCCGCCATCAATTGCTGGGCGAACGCACCGGGCAACGCTATCGTCTGGGTGATCGCATTGCTGTGCAACTGGTTAGGGTGGACATGGAGACCAACAAAATCGATTTCGTGCCACAGTCCGTCGCCCAGCCTGGTGGCGCCGCCAAAAAATCCAGAAAGCGATAGCAGATCATGGCCAAACTCAAAGTCATCTATGGTTTTCATGCCGTAGCCAGTCGCTTGCGGCATCATCCAGAAACCATCCGCGAACTTTATGTGGACGTCTCGAGAAAGGATCCCCGTGCCATGGATTTTCTGGCCCTGGCGGAAGCCGCCGGTGTGCCTGTGCACGCTGTGCCTGCCGAACGCTTGAATGGCATGGCCGGCACTTCCCGGCACCAGGGGGTGGTGGCACAGGTCGATGCCGTGGCATTGCGCGTGGATCTGGATGAACTCGTGGAGGGGGCTGGGCAGGACTTGTTGCTCTTGGTGCTGGATGGCGTGCAGGATCCGCATAACCTGGGGGCCTGCCTGCGCGTAGCGGATGCCATGGGTGCGCACGCGGTCGTAGCACCTCGCGACCGGGCAGTTTCGCTGTCCCCTACCGTGTCCAAAGTGGCTTCAGGAGCTGCCGAGACCATGCCCTACATCACTGTCACCAATCTGGCACGCACCCTGCGGGATTTGAAGGACCATGCGGTTTGGGTGTTGGGTACGGACGATCAGGCCCAGGAGGATCTCTTTACCGCCCGGTTTCAACGCCCCATGGCCTGGGTGCTGGGGGCCGAGGGGGCAGGGCTGCGCCGTCTGACGAGGGAAAATTGCGATCAACTGGTACGCATCCCCATGTTTGGCTCGGTGGAATCCCTTAACGTTTCCGTGGCGGCAGGGATATGTCTATATGAGACGCGACGCCGGAATCCTTGATTTCACGAGAGTTTTTCTATAGAATACCCGCTCCCTGAAACCTTGCCTGTACTGCGCTCATCGGTGCAGGCTTTGCCGCCCTGGTGCGGCTTACCCAAAAGGAGAACTTAATGAGGCATTACGAGATTGTATTCATCGTGCATCCCGACCAGAGCGAACAAGTGGGCGCCATGGTCGAGCGCTACCGGAACATGGTCACCCAGGGCGGCGGCATCGTCCATCGCCTGGAAGACTGGGGCCGCCGTCAACTGGCCTATCCTATCCAGAAAATTCACAAGGCACATTACGTGCTCATGAACATCGAGTGCGAAAGCGCCGTGCTCAGTGAGCTCGAAAATGCATTCCGCTTCAATGATGCCGTTCTGCGTCACCTCACCATCCAGATGAAGGCTGCAGTTACCGCGCCTTCCCCCATGATGCGTGAAGACAAGCGTACACAGCCTCGCGAAGAAGGTCTTCGCGACATTGAACCCGCGGCGGAGGCGGCGCCGGCCTCTTGAGCCGGAACGAACTGGTCCTGAGTGGCGTCATCGCGACTCGCGATCTGTTGCGCTATACCCCGGCAGGCCTTCCCGTACTGAGTTTCGTGTTGCAACACGAATCAGAACAGCTGGAAGCCGGCCAGACATTCAAGGCACAGCTCGATATGACGGTGTCCGTGTTGGGTGAGGTGGCGGTGCAGTTGGACCGTCTGGGCCCGGGAACCCGAATCATGTTGAAAGGGTTTCTGGCTAAAAAGAGCCGCAACAGTCGCCAGTTTGTCATGCGCGCCGAACAATTTAAGTTAATTGACGGAGAGTGAAATGGCTCGTCCTACCAAAAAGAAAGATGGCAAGAAAGATGCACGCAACAGCAACCGTGGCGGAATGTTCCGCCGTCGCAAGTTCTGCCGGTTTACTGTAGAGAAGATTGACTGGGTGGACTACAAGGATGTGGATCTGCTGAAGGATTTCATCAATGAAAACGGCAAGATCATCCCGGCCCGGATTACCGGTACCAAGGCGATCTACCAGCGTCAGCTGAGCACCGCTGTGAAGCGTGCACGCTTCCTGGCTCTGCTGCCCTACACTGATTTGCATTAAGGAGATTCACCATGGAAGTCATCCTCATGGAAAAAGTAGTGAACCTGGGCCAGCTGGGCGATATCGTCAAGGTCAAGGAAGGCTACGCACGCAATTTTCTGATTCCCCAGGGCAAGGCCAAGCGCGCCACTGAAAACAACCGCAAGGAGTTTGAGGCCCGCCGAGCCGAGCTGGAAAAGCAACAACAGGAAGCCCTGTCTACCGCGCATGCCCGTGCTGAGAAGCTTGCTGGTCTGCTGGTGCAGGTTGCGCAGAAGGCGGGGGTTGACGGTCGCCTGTTTGGCTCCGTCACCAACCTCGACATTGTCGAGGCCCTGAAGGCACAGGGTTTCGAAGCCACCAAGGCGGAAGTACGTCTGCCTAATGGCCCTTTGAAGACCGTGGGCGATCACCCTGTGACGCTGGCACTGCACGGCGATGTCTCAGCTGACATCATGGTTTCGGTGCTGGGAGAGAGCTGATCCCCCGCTTTATGGCAGACGATGCCGCCATGGACGCGCTTCGGGTTCCGCCTCATAACATCGAGGCGGAACAGGCGGTGTTGGGTGGTCTGCTACTGGACAATCTGGCCTGGGAAAAAATTGGAGACCAGGTCAGTGAGTCCGATTTCTATCGCGATGATCATCGCAAAATATACCGTGCCGTCATGGCATTGCTGGACCGATCGCGCCCAGCCGACATTCTTACCGTCACTGAAGAACTGACGCTGCGAGGCGAGCTGGAAAGCGTCGGTGGCCTGGCCTACCTGGGGGCACTCGCGCACAATACACCGAGCGCCGCCAATATTCGCCGTTACGCCGAGATCGTCCGGGAACGATCCTTGATGCGGGGCCTCGTTCAAGTGGGCACTGAAATCACGGAAAGCGCCCTGAGCCCTTCCGGTCGCGATGCGCGCGCATTGCTCGACGAAGCCGAAGCCAAGGTATTCAACATCGCTGAGCGTGGTTCGCGCTCCACACAAGGGTTTCGACCGCTGCGCGATCCGCTGGCTGAAGTAGTGGAGCGGGTGGATGAGTTGTACCGTTCTGGCAATCACGATCCCGTCACTGGCGTACCTTCGGGCTTTGCTGATCTGGATGAAAAAACCTCAGGATTGCAACAAGGCGATCTCGTCATCGTTGCGGGACGCCCTTCCATGGGAAAAACCGCCTTTGCCTTGAAC
This sequence comes from Pseudomonadota bacterium, assembly GCA_021804705.1. Taxonomy (GTDB): domain Bacteria; phylum Pseudomonadota; class Gammaproteobacteria; order Burkholderiales; family Ferrovaceae; genus JAJZRV01. The sequence goes on along the minus strand of JAJZHC010000046.1, from coordinate 5,483 downwards.
ATTGCCAGTAACGTGGGCGTGAATACCAAACTGCCCGTGGCCATATTTAGCATGGAAATGTCTTCAAGCCAGCTTGCCATGCGTCTTTTGGGCTCGCACGGTCGGCTCAACCAGCAGGACCTGCGTACTGGCCGCCTCAAGAGTGAGGACTTTGGCCGCCTGACCCGGGCCATGGGCGAGCTGAGCGAGGTGCCCATCTACATCGATGAATCCGCGGCGCTCAACCCCATGGATCTGCGCGCACGCGCTCGGCGCCTGCATCGCCAGTACGGCGGGCTGGGCCTTATCGTGGTGGACTACCTGCAGTTGATGACTTCCGCCAAGTCAGGTGAAAACCGGGCTACGGAAATCTCTGAAATCTCCCGCTCACTCAAGGCATTGGCAAAGGAGCTGCACGTGCCCGTAATGGCACTCTCACAGCTCAACCGCGGCCTGGAACAACGTCCCAACAAGCGCCCGGTCATGTCGGATTTGCGCGAATCGGGCGCCATCGAGCAGGATGCCGACGTCATCCTGTTCATCTATCGCGACGAAGTGTACAACGAGGATTCGCCCGACAAGGGTGTCGCCGAAATTATCATCGGCAAGCAGCGTAACGGGCCCATTGGTACTGTACGTCTGACCTTCCTTGGCCATTACACGCGTTTTGAGAATTTTGCCCATGCGGGTGGCGGTCACTTCCAGAGCAGCGATTACTGATCCCCGTGGCGCGCACCAAAGCCATTTATGTCTGCACCGAATGCGGTGGACAATCTACAAAATGGCAGGGCCAATGCCCCCATTGCCAGGCCTGGAACACGCTGGTGGAATCCCGTCCTGAAGCCGCAGCCCCCTCGCGATATTCGCCATTGACTGAATCCAAACCGCTGCAGATGCTGGGCAACGTGCGCGCTGAAGCGACCGCCCGATTGAGCTCAGGCATCTCTGAGTTCGACCGCGTATTGGGTGGTGGGTTCGTCCCTGGAGGGGTTGTGCTGCTGGGCGGTGATCCTGGCATCGGTAAATCCACGCTGTTGCTACAGGCTCTCGCCCAGGTCAGCCGCAATCACCCGGTGATGTACGTGAGTGGTGAGGAATCCCCCGAGCAGGTGGCTTCCCGCGCGCAGCGCCTCAAGGTGGATTCCGGCCGTGTGGCTTTGCTGCCCGAAATCCAGCTGGAAAAAATCCTTCAGGCTATCCAGCAAAACCGCCCCACACTGGTGGTTATCGACTCCATCCAGACCATCTACAGCGATGCGCTGGAATCTGCTCCCGGTTCCGTCTCTCAGGTACGCGAATGCGCGGCACAACTGACGCGCACGGCCAAAGGGCAGGGGCCCGTGCTGGTGTTGGTAGGTCACGTGACCAAGGAAGGGTCGCTGGCCGGCCCGCGCGTGCTGGAACATATCGTGGATACGGTGCTGTATTTTGAAGGGGATAGCAGCTCCAGTTTTCGTCTGGTGCGCGCCGCTAAAAACCGTTTTGGTGCCGTCAATGAACTGGGTGTCTTTGCCATGACCGAAACGGGCCTGCGCGAAGTTACCAATCCGTCAGCCATGTTCCTCTCGCACTACGATGCGCCAGTGCCAGGATCCTGCATTACCGTCACGCTGGAAGGTACACGTCCCCTGGCAGTGGAGATTCAGGCCCTGCTGGATGAAGCGCAACAGGGTACGCCAAAACGGTTGTCGGTGGGACTGGAACAGAATCGCCTGGCTTTGTTACTGGCAGTATTGCATCGGCATGCCGGGGTTGCCTGTGCAGATCAGGATGTCTTCATCAATGCGGTCTCGGGTGTACGGATTGCCGAGCCAGCTGCGGATCTGGCCGTGATGCTTGCTGTGGTCTCAAGCTTGCGAGGCAAACCCTTGCCCGAGAAATGGGTGGTCTTTGGCGAAGTGGGTTTGGCGGGCGAAGTGCGACCAGTCCAGCGTGGCCAGGAACGTTTGAAGGAAGCGGCAAAACTAGGATTCACTCATGCCCTGATTCCAAAGGGCAACGCACCGCGTCAGCCCATCGAGGGTATTCAGGTTACTGCCGTGGATCGCGTGGATCGCGCGGTATCTGCAATTTTCAGGGGCGAATGATCTCGCCCGTGCGTCCCGTGCTCTCTGGACCCATCCAGTAGCAATAGGTTTCCATCAGGCTTGCGGGTTGTCGCAGCAGTTCGCCCACTTCACCCGGGTGGGTGCGGTTGCGCATGGGCGAGGCCACCTGACCGGGAATCAGCACGTTGAAGCGCAGGTGCGGTTGTTGGGCATGTTCATCTGCAAAGATCTTGGCAAGTGCGATCAGGGCAGCATTGCTGACGCCAAAACCACCCCAATAGGCGGCGGGCATCAAGCCATGTTCTTCAGCCGTAAACAATACCGATGCGTCCGGGGACTCGTTGAGTAACGGCAGGCAGGCTTGTGTCAAACCAAAAGGCGCGAACACGTTGGTGGCAAAGGTGGGCTGCCACTGCTTGAGATGCTGCTGGGAGAGCGGACCCAGTTTCATATAGTGGCTGGCACTGTGCAGGATGCCGTCGAGTCGCCCCATTTCCCTTTCGATCATCTGGGCCAATGCTTGGAAACGCGACTCATCGGCCTCGGAAAGATCGAAAGGGATCACGGCGGGCTGCGCAAATCCTGCTGCAATGAGTTCGTCATAGACCCCGTTGAGACGGCGTTCGTTGCGGCCCAGCAACAGGACGGAAGCCCCTTGGGTAGCAAAGGCACGCGCTGCATGGCGCCCAAGGCCAGATCCAGCGCCAGTGACCAGGATGACGCGTGACTGAAGGAGGTGCGTATTCATAGTCCGTCAGGATAACAGCATCATCATGTCATCGCCATACAGTATGGCTACTGCTAAAATAGCGAGCTCATGCCGTGGTGGCGAAATTGGTAGACGCAGCAGGTTTAGGTCCTGCCGCCGAAAGGTGTGGAGGTTCGAGTCCTCTCCACGGCACCATAAAATAATAATTAGAGACAAAGATGCTCCGCACGTTCTATATCCTCCAGTTCATCGTGTCCGCATTGCTGGCGGGTTGCGCCGATTTTCAGCTGCCATTGGTTCCTGCAGCCGTAGCTGCAACAACGGCAACAACGGCAACAATGAGTCCCGCAGCAATGGCGTCACCGGCAACTTTTTCGGTCGACACAGCGCCGTCCGCCCCCCCGTCACCTGCCTCTGCAATGCCCCATCCCTATGCAGGAACAGAGCCGCTGGGTGTTGCCATGGAAGGCTGGGTTTATCCTTATCCAACGCAGATGATGCAGTTCAAGGAGCACGGCCGGATTTTGCGCATGACATACATGGATGTGCAACCCGCTCGCCCCAATGGAAGAACGGTGCTGCTGCTCCACGGCAAGAACTTTGGTTCTGATTACTGGGCTCAAACCATACGATCTTTGTCCGAGCGTGGTTACCGTGTAATTGCCCCAGATCAGATCGGCTTTGGAAAGTCATCAAAGCCGGAAGCACGTTACACATTCGAGCAACTGGTCTCCAATACCACACTGCTGTTGGATACGCTGAAAGCAGGGCGAATAGCGATCGTTGCCAACAGCATGGGAGGAATGCTGGGTGTCCATTTTGCCAATCGTCATCCCGAGCGTGTCTGGGCACTGGTTCTGGAAGACCCCTTGGGTCTGGAAGATTATCGGGCCAGCATACCGCCACAGAACACGGCTACGCTGGTGAAACTGGAAATGGCTCAAACACCCGACAGCTACCGCAAGTTTCTCCAGGGTTACTTTCCCAAATGGAAACCCGAATACGAGCGCCTTGTGGAACAATTCGCGCGCGTGCAGCAGAGTCCCGAATACCCGCGCTTCGCCCACGTGTCCGCGCTGACCTATCAAATGATTTATGAAGGTCCCATCCTCAACGACTTGCCAAAACTGAAAGTACCGACCCTGCTGGTGATCGGCCAGCTGGACCGCACCGTGTTTGGCCGCCGCTTTGCCTCCCCTGAGGTAGTCAGGGCTCTTGGCAATTTTCCCGTGCTGGGCAATGCTGCACAACAGGCCATTCCCGGCGCCAAATTGGTGGAGTTCGATGGGGTAGGTCATGTCCCACATCTGGAAGTGCCAGAGCGGTTTAACGCTGCGGTGATTGAGTTTCTGTCAGACCAGCATTAGGCATCGCGGCCAACTCATCATCATCCAGCGTGATCGGAGGGTACTGATCAATGACCTGTGACATTGCTGCAGCAGGGGTCATTCCCGGAATGATTTCCTGCGCACCTCATGGGCTGCCTGTGCGACACGGGCGATGCGGTTGAGTGCAATGCGCAATCCCGGCGTCAGTCGCTCCCACGGGAGTTGGTCTAGAACGTTGCGGGTTTCCAGGCCCAGCGCCGTATCTCCTGTCATGATCAGACGACGTTGAAAGAAAAGGGTATCGGCGTCTTCCAGCTGGCTACCCAGCAAGAGCAGATCGAGTGTCTTGCCACGAATCGTGACTTCGGTGGCAGTTTCTACGGGCAGGGCTTGCAGTTTTCCTCCCGCCCCCATGAACACCCAGCGAAGCCCCAGGTCTTCCACCTCAATGGCCAGTCGGCGTTGCTCCAGAAAGTCCAGCGTTTCTGGTGGAAGCGCGTTGACCACCAGACTGTTCATGAGCTTCGTCAGGATTCGGCCCCGCCACGCATGGGGGATGAGGCGCACGCCATGCCTCAATGCCTGGGGTGGAGGCAGCAGTCGCAGCACATGGGGTGGAATATTTTCCGGAATGAGGAGGTTTGAAATCGCCATGAGAGTCATGCTCCAAGGACTTGCTTCGAAATTTCGGGAGGAGTGATCTGCGCCATGCCTGCGCCACCGTGCCAGTAACCATTGCAGTCGCCATGACGTGGTGCGGTTCGCCCTTGCGATAGGGCTTCGGCAAAACGTCGCACCACCTCTCCAGTGCCCTCCCGTTGGGGGGCAATGCGCACGATGTCCACACAGAAGGCTGCCAGTTCTTTCAATTCCGGCCCCAGGTCACCACAAGCGGTGCTTTGCACCTGAATGCCGTTGAGGGTCAGGAAGGGTTGTCCCTCGCGGGTATCTACGGGTAGCCCATCCGGGTATTCCAGGCAGCAGAAGCCGCAGTCATCTTTGGGTAAATCGCGGGCACGCGCGGTAAAGCAGCGCGCGGAGTAGGCCAGTGGCAACCGGCCCCAACCCTGAACTTCCAGTTCAGGAAAAACGTGCCCTGCACGTCGGGTCTGTCGCTGTAGCGCTTCCAGCTGTGGTGCGCCCTGGTCCGCCCCCAGCACCAGGCGTGTCATGCCGCTGCGCTGAAGCAGGGCGAGCGTTTCATGGTTGTAGATATTCAGGGTGGGACCACCTATAAAGGGGACACCGCTTTCGCGGCAGAGTTGTACCGAGGAAAGATCGTTGGCTTCCACGGCAAATCGCTGGTTGTCCACAAGATGTTGCAGGGCGGCCAGTTCCGATTCGGCTTCCACCAGGGCCAGCGTGGACAGCACAACCTCACGACCCTGGTCAGCCAGGATGGCGCCAAGTTCCAGCCAG
>JAJZHC010000045.1 GCA_021804705.1 Pseudomonadota bacterium | reverse complement strand
CACCACCAAACTTCTTCGCCAGCACAATCGTCATCGCCGCAGTCAAAGTCGTCTTGCCATGGTCCACGTGTCCAATCGTCCCCACGTTGACATGGGGCTTCGTGCGTTCAAACTTACCTTTTGCCATATCGATTTCCTTGAGAGTACTCAGCTAGCGCCGATGATCGTCATTAAGTCATTTGGAGCCCATGACCAGGATTGAACTGGTGACCTCTCCCTTACCAAGGGAGTGCTCTACCACTGAGCTACATGGGCCTTGCTTTCACCACATTCTGCATGGAGCGGGTGAAGGGAATCGAACCCTCGTCGTAAGCTTGGAAGGCTTCTGCTCTACCATTGAGCTACACCCGCGCGTCCGAATTCCAGTGCAACCTGTGAAAAACATCCACCACCGATCGGGTGGTGGAGGGGGAAGGATTCGAACCTTCGAAGGCAGAGCCGTCAGATTTACAGTCTGATCCCTTTGACCGCTCGGGAACCCCTCCAAAACGAACCCGTAATTATGGGCCAGTGTCAATAGGCTGTCAATGCTTAAATCGATTCCGAAATACCCACCAGCGCGAAACCCCGTAATTGAAGGACATTCCAGCCACCGACCCCAATGCCACGGCCAGGGCCGGTTGCTGCGCCAATCCCTGGCTGGCAAAGATCGCGACCAGGTAAACCCCGTTGTTGACCACCCCGCCCAGACCATTGGCCCAGACATAACGCAGCCACTCACACAACCACCGGGGATGCGCCCGTTTTGCAAAGGTAAAGCGTCGATTGAGCGCCCAGGTTGCGCTCACGGCCAGCGAAAACCCCACGGCCTTGGCGCTGACGAGATCCAGCCCTGTCCGTCTTGTGAGCAGGACTACCGTTCCGGCGTCCACACAGAACCCGACACAACCCACCAACGCAAACGAAAGGATTTCACGAGCCCGCGAATGCACAGCATTCCTTTTGATTTTGAAGGTTTTTTCTGACAACAGCGGTATAATACAGGGTGTTGAACTTACCGTTCCAATTCACGCGTCAATCATCGACACCATGCAACCCACGCTCAGCCTGATCGTTCCGATGCGCAATGAGGCCGCCAACATCGGCCCCTTCTACGAGCGCATCCGGTCCGCGCTGGATCCCCTGGGCGAATACTGGGAAATGGTGTGCGTCAATGACGGCAGCGAAGACGCCACGTTGCATCGGCTTTTGACGCTGCGCTCGCAGGATCCGCGCATCGTCGTCATCGATTTGTCTCGAAATTTTGGCAAGGAAGCGGCTTTGACCGCGGGACTGGACCACGCACGGGGCGATGCGGTCATCCCCATGGATGCAGACCTGCAGGATCCGCCAGAGCTCATCCCTGAGCTTCTGGCACGCTGGCGGGAAGGCTTCGAGGTGGTACTGGCGATTCGCACCAGCCGCGCCAGCGACAGTCTTTTCAAGCGCATCACGGCGCACCTGTTCTACAGTTTCATCAATCGCCTGAGCACCGTTCCCATTCCCGCCAATGCCGGCGATTTCCGCCTGATGTCACGCGCCGTCGTCGAAGCCATCCAGCAACTGCCAGAGCGGCGGCGCTTCATGAAAGGGTTGTTTGCCTGGGTCGGCTTCAAAACCGCCGAGGTGCAGTACCAGCGTCCGCCCCGACACGCAGGCCAAACCAATTTCAATTATTGGCGCTTGTGGAATTTTGCCCTGGAGGGAATCACTTCCTTCAGCCACATTCCACTCAAGATGTCATCCTATTTCGGACTGCTGGTATCTTTCTTTGCGTTTCTGTACGCTGTCAAAATCATCATAGACACTTGGGTCTACGGTAACCCCGTCAAGGGTTATCCCTCCATCATGGTGGCCATCCTTTTCTTCTCCGGTGTGCAGCTAGTCGCCATCGGCGTGATTGGTGAATACCTTGGTCGCCTGTATGAGGAAAGCAAACAACGACCCGTTTATCTGATCAGAAAATGCTATGGCCCTCCGCCATCCGAACAGAGCTGAAATGATGATGCCAAAAACGACGTGGATTCTGTTGCTGATCGCAGCTCTCGCAGGTTGCAGTTCCATTCTGCCGCAATCGGAAAACACTGACGTCAACCCCTGGACCAGCTACCAGGAAATGCAAACGATGTTCGACAGCATCATCCCCCACAAAACCACGGTGGAGGACCTCAAGGCCCTGAAGCTGGATCCGCACATCAACCCCAACATTGCCATCCTGAACTATTCCGACATTCTGCGTCGTTTCATTCCCAGCCCCTCCATCAACGCGCATGACCTGGACCTGGGCGTTCAGGAATGCATCAAGGCCAAGATGGAATGCGAAGGTTATGAGATCAACCAGGCGGTCATGGAAAGCAACCGTTATGGAAACTTTTTTGTTGATTTCTTCAACTTCAAACGACAGACGAACATCGAGGGCTGGCGCTTCAACGGCATCCTGCTGATCAAGGACAACATCGTCATCTACAAGCTGACTGGCGGCGAACCCGCCATCCATAAAAACGAAGAACACCTCAACCCACTGGGGCCCCTGCAGATTTTCTGAAAGTCAGCCAACCTCGCCGGACAACGCAGCCTGGTCCACGTACCATTCGGCCCCCACAACCAGCGCAGCGGGAAATTGCGCCCCTTCTTTCATGCGCTGCAAGGCCTGGTGTTTTTCAGCCCCCGCGACCAGAAACAGTTTATGGCGCGAAGCGTTCAATACATCGAGTCCTAGCGACACCCGCAATGCCGGGGGTTTTGGAGCATCCACAACCGGCACGGCAAGCGCCTTGCTGCGCCACACGCAATCATCCGGAAACAGGCTGGCGGTATGCCCGTCCTCCCCCATGCCCAGCAAAACCAGGTCGAGCGGTTGCACCGAAGCGAGCACCCGGATATACGCCGCAGCAGCCTCAGTGGGCCCCAGTTCTGCAGGAATGAAATGGATATGCGATGGGGGAACCGGAACGTGGCGCAGCAGGGTTTCGAGGGCCATTGTATCGTTGCGTTCAGGATCTCCCCGCGGCAGGCAACGCTCATCGCTGAAATACACTTCAGTGTGCAGCCAATTGATTGCGCCGTGACGCAGGTGCTCGTAACAGCGGTGCGGCGTACGGCCCCCCGAGAGCGCGAGGCGGAAGACCCCGCGCTCGGCCTGTGCACGTGCCGCAAGTGCGGCTATGCGTCCGGCTGCAGCAACGGCCAGGTCTTCGGAATTTGCAAACACCTCAATAGGGTTGCAGGTCGGCACCATCAGGGTCCAGGGAATGGCGCCAGAACTGGTCATCGCGCGAAAAGAGGCGATAGGTACCGCGCGGCCCCCAACTGCCCGCCTGATAGCTGTTGATGAAGTCGCGTTCCATGGACCATACCTTGATGACCGGATCGACGACACGCCAGGCGGCCTCGACTTCATCCATGCGCAAAAACAGCGAGTGATCGCCGTGCATGACGTCCAGCAACAACTCCTCGTAGGCATCGTAGTCTGCATCCTCACCCTGGCGATAAGTAGCATCCAGGCTGATGGTGCGGGTCTGCAAATCCAGTCCGGGCATCTTGACCTGCATTTCCATTCTGAGGCTGTCGTTGGGCTGGATTCCCAGCATGATCCAGTTGGGTTGCGGTGGACCGTGGCGAGACTGGCGCAACAGATCCTGTGGCGGACTCTTGAAGCGGATGCAGATGGCTGAACTGTTTTCTGCCATGCGCTTGCCGGTCCTCAGATAAAAAGGCACGCCAGCCCAACGCCAATTGTCAATATAGACCCTCAGTGCCGCATAGGTTTCGGTCACGCTGTCCGGGGCCACGCCTGGTTCTTCCAGATAGCCAGGCACGGACTCACCCCCGATCACGCCGCTGGCGTACTGCCCCCGAAACGCATGGGCATGCACCGCGTTTTGGGGTATGGGTCTGATGGCCTTCAGGACCTTGACCTTCTCGTCGCGCAGGTGTTCGGCAGACAGCGAGACCGGGGGTTCCATGGCCACCAGCGTCAGAAGCTGCAGCAAATGGCTCTGGATCATGTCCCGCAGGGCACCCGCACCCTCGTAGTAATCTGCACGCCCTTCGATGCCGTGCATTTCGGAGTGCGTGATCTGCACGTGATCCACGTAATGCTGGTTCCACAACGGCTCCAGCAGCAAGTTGGCAAAGCGGAAGACCATGACGTTCTGTACCGTGCCTTTGCCCAGATAATGATCGATGCGGTAAATCTGAGGCTCGTCCAGGTGCCGGTATAACCCTGCCTGCAGGGTCTGCGCGCTGAGCAGGTCATAGCCGAAAGGCTTTTCGATGACCACCCTCCGCCAGCCGCCCTTCTCGTTGAGCAACCCCGACTGCCCCAGATGCTCCACGATGCCCGGATAATCCGCGGGTCGCACTGCCATGTAGAAAACCATGTTGGCGGGAAAACCCTGGGTATGTTCCAGTTTTTCCTGCAGCGCGTGATACGACTCCTGTTGCTCCGGATCGATGCGATGGTAGTGCAATCGATTGCGGAAGCGCTCCAGCGTGGGGGTGTTCGCCCCAACCGGATCGCGGGCCTGCAGCAGGCTCACCACCTCATCCTGCCAGGCCTGCCGGTCCATGGCTTCAAGGCTGGAGCCCACCAGGATCATGTCGGCGGACAGCCGCCCCGAGCGCTCCAGCTGGTAGAGCGCCGGGATCAATTTGCGTCGTGAAAGACTGCCACGCGCACCGAAAATAACCAATGTGCAGGGTTCAGGATTTTTCACGGGAATCCTTGATGGCGTGTCCGCCAAAGGCATTGCGCATCAGGGAAAGCAGCCTGAATCCGTAACCGCTCTCATCCTGACTTTGAAACCGCATCTGCAAGGCAAGGCTGAGCACGGGGGTTGCCACCCCCTGCTCGATGGCTTCGATGGCCGTCCAGCGACCTTCTCCGGAGTCAGCCACATATGGGGCCACAGCGGCCAGTGTTGCATCAGACTGCAATGCTTCAGCGGTCAGGTCCAGCAACCAGCTTCGAACCACTGATCCTTCCTGCCACAGCGCAGTAATCCCTGCGAGGTCAAGCGCAAACTCACGCTTGCCCTCCAGCAGTGTCAGGCCTTCGGCCAGGGCCTGCATCATGCCGTACTCGATACCGTTATGGACCATCTTGACAAAATGTCCGGCGCCCACAGGTCCCACATGCGCCCATCCGCGGTCAGGTGCGGGTGCCAGGATCCTGAGCACTGGTGCTACGATCGCCGCCACTTCGGGTGCGGCCCCCACCATCAGGCAGTAGCCGTTCTGCAGCCCCCAGATGCCTCCCGAAGTGCCCGCGTCCATGAAGCCAATGCCTTTTGTGGCCAGCAACTCACCGCGTCGCTGGCTGTCGTGGTAGTTTGAGTTGCCGCCATCCACGATGACGTCCCCTGGCTGCAGCAGGGGCGTGAGCGCTGCGATCTGGTTTTCCGTCACGGCGCCACTGGGCAACATCAGCCAGACGATACGCGGTGATACAAGCTGCGCCACCGCCTGGGCAGGAGAGGCGCTCGGGATGACACCCGCCTCTTGCGCCAGTCTGTTCAGGACCTCCGGAGAACGATCATATCCAACGACCGAGACACCACCGCGGCATAACCGCGTTGCCATGTTGCCTCCCATCTTGCCCAGTCCGATCATGCAGATTTTCATTGACCATCCCCTAGTTATGTCCGAATACCGCTTCCTGCCAGCGCGTTTACGCTCAGAACCGGTAGGCCACTCCGCCATAAAGCTCTGTGGTATGCCCGCCGGGAATGAGTGCTGAATTACCCACATCATATCGGTCCAGACCGAAACGCAATCCTACGGTTTGTGTCAATTTGTACTGACCGCCTATCCCCACGACGATTCCGTTTTCGCTCGAAGTGTTTGGCGCGTCCAGGCTCGTTCTGGCAAACCCGAATTTACCCCTCAGGGTGAAATTCGTATTTCCTACCGGAATGATCCCGATCGCAGCCAGAGAGGCGGCATTGAGTCGATAATCATTGCCCAGGCCAATTTTTCCCATCCGGTCGTACTGTGCCTCGACGGCCAGCGCCCTGGAGAGCTGATACCCCCCGATCAGGCCCAGGCTGGCGTCCACGCTTTTGGTAAGCTCTGGGCCGCTCACATCCGTACTGACCCTGCCCACATCGGCGCCGATGTAAAAACCGCTGTCGTTAGCAAAAGCGGGGAAGGCTGTGGCCAGCATCAGCCCGATGGGGATGACAATCCTGTTCATGGAATATCCTCGCGTTGTTGGAACACCCGGATTGTCCAAACTTTTCCGGGATATGTCATTTCAACAAATTTCAGATCTTAAGCAAGTAATGCGGTGATGCGGCGACAAAAACCGTACATGTGAACGAACGCAATGGCGCAGACGCAGTCGTTATTTGAAGAGGCTGACAAACGCATATTTGCTGAGAAGAACTCTGGGCGACACATTCAGCCTGAACTGAGCCACTTTTTCCTTGTAGTAATCCCCTTCTCTGGGGGACTTTCTGACATCCCGGTAAAACGCCCGCAGACTCAAAAGAAAAATGAACGGATAAAAAAGCACCATGAATACAGCGGATGTTTTTCCCCACTCCGTCATGTGCGCCTCGGTTCGTGTAAATCCGGCAACCTTGCCCAGCGTGTTGAGTTGCTGAATTCCAATGAGCCAAAGGTGCCCAAAATACTTTTCACCCTGATCATTTTTCCCCCACACGCCATCAATGAAGCTCCAGGGAGTGGATCTCAAATGCTCGCTTTCAAACACAAGATAACTCAATCTTGATTGCAGCGAACTTCTGCTGGGGGTGGTGATGAACAGCTCGCCTCCAGGCTTCAGGATGCGATAGGCCTCTTGCAAGGTCAGCAACTGGTTGGGGAGATGCTCGATGACTTCCTGAAGCACCACCATATCCACGGACTCGTCTTCGATGGGCAGCACTTTTTGCACATCCGCATAAAGCGGCTTGTCCTCCAGTTTGCTCCAATCGGGAATCAGTTCGTAGGGCGTTACGGTGGCACCCAGTTGGCGAAGGATGAAGGTCGTGACCCCTTCACCGCAAGACAGGTCAATGACGCACTTCCCTTCCCAATCCTTCCTTCCTGAAAAAAACCGGGCAATGTTTTCACGAACTCCTGTATAGCGAGTTCCATCAAATGGATTATTTTTCAAATAATCATTCATCCCGTTCCTCGCGATGAATTGTTGGTGCCGACAGTAGGAATCGAACCCACGACCTTCTGATTACAAATCAGCTGCTCTACCATCTGAGCTATGCCGGCATTTTGAGGCGAACCTGCTTGAGCGACTATTTGACGAGCGTCAACGTCGGCTTCTTCTGGTTTTGTGGAGGGGCAGCCTCCATGTCCAGACTGGGCTCCTGGGCTTCCTGCGAACCCGGAATTCCTGTGACATCTTCGGTTTCAATTTCTTCCGGGGGAAACAGCATCCCTTCACCCGTCTCACGTGCATAGAGTCCCTTGACTGCGCTCCAGGGCACCGAAATTTCCCTGGACACGCCGCCAAAGCGCGCGTTGAACTGAATCTCCACATTATTCATGGTGAGGCTTCGGGTTGCTGCCGGCCCGATGTTCAGCACGATCTGCCCATCCTTCACAAACTCCATGGGAACCCGCGCCTGCTCACCCTCCACCTGTACCTGGATCAGGGGGGTCAGGCCATTGTCGTTGCACCATTCCCACAAGGCGCGGGCCAAATAAGGTTTTGTTGAAGAAGTAGCCACTTATTTTCGCATGGCCTTTTCGGAAGGCGTCATCGAATCGATGAAAGCCTGGCGAGAAAAAAGACGCTCCGAGTATTTCAACAGTGGCGCGGCCTGCTTGGGCATGGTGATCTGGTAATGGTCCAGCCGCCACAACAGCGGGGCGATCGCAACATCCAGCATGGAAAATTCTTCACCCAGCATGAATTTTTGCTTCACGAAAACCGGCGCGATCTGCACCAGGTTTTCACGAATCATCGCACGTGCCTTGTCCGCCAGCTTGGCGTTGCCCGCTTCCAGTACCGAAACCTGCGAGAAGAGTTCTGCTTCGAAGCGGAACAAGAACAATCGGGCTCTGGCGCGCATCACCGGGTCAGCCGGCATCAATTGCGGATGCGGAAAGCGCTCGTCGATGTATTCGTTGATGATATTGGATTCGTACAGGATCAGGTCGCGTTCCACCAGAATAGGCACGCGATTATAAGGGTTCATCACCCCGATATCTTCCGGCATGTTGTACAAATCGATATCAATGATCTGGAAATCCATTCCCTTTTCGAACAGCACGATGCGGCAGCGCTGGCTGAAAGGGCAGGTGGTTCCTGAGTATAAGGTCATCATGCTACGGTACTCGCTCGGTGGGTGGCCAAAAAATCAGTGAACATCTTTCCAGTATTCGTGTTTGAGCGCTCTCGTAATGACAAAGGCCAGTGCCAGAAAAATCATGACTCCGTAACCGATGCGAATACGCGTTTGCTGCATGGGCTCTGCCATGAAAACCAGATAGTTCACCAAGTCGGCCGTGAACTGGTCGTACTCCTTGGGAGACAACTTGCCTGGCTTGGCCAGTACCAGCGTTGCCGCGTGGTGCTCGCCTGGCTTGCCCTCTTCAACCTTCAGTACCTGCTCACCCTGCAACTCGTACAACACGTGCGGCATGGCGACCTGGTGAAATACGAGATTGTTCCATCCCGAGTCTCTCTGGTCATCCCGATAGAATGAGCGCAGGTAAGTGTATAACCAATCGGCACCACGCACGCGCGCCTCCACGGAAAGGTCGGGAGGCGGGACGCCAAACCAGGCCTTGGCATCCTTGGGATTCAAAACCACGGTCATGTAATCCGCAATCTTGGCATCCGTCAAGATCAGGTTCTTTTTGACCTGCTCCTCCGTGAGGCCCAGTCGCGTGAGCAGATCATAGCGCGCAAACTGCGCACTGTGGCAGGTCAGGCAGTAATTCATGAAATGCTGTGCGCCACGTTGCAAGGAGGCCATGTCCGACGGGTCTATGGGCGCATGATCCAGCTTGACGGCCTGATTGGCAAATGCACCAGATCCCGCCAGGGCCATCACCATGCCCAGCCCCCACTGAACCATGCATTTTTTCCAGAAATCGA
>JAJZHC010000044.1 GCA_021804705.1 Pseudomonadota bacterium | reverse complement strand
TGATGTGTCTGTACAAGCCCAGGTGCTGAATCTGTTGCAGGATTTGCAGGATGAATTCCAGATGAGCTATCTGTTCATTTCCCACGACCTTGCCGTGGTCCACTATATGTCGGACCAAGTACTGGTCATGCATGACGGGGTAGTGGTGGAATCTGGTGATGCGGACGAAGTTTACGCGCATCCACAACATCCCTACACCCGCCGGTTGCTCACGGCCGTCCCAAAAGGGGTCTGATTACTTCTGTTGGGGATGGGGCGGCTTTTTGCCGGCAGGTTTTTTTGTCGCATGGGCCGGGGCTGTTGCCTTGGTTTTGCTGCCAGACCTAGCCTTGTGACCGGGTTTCCTGGAGTGCCTGGAACGCGCGGAGGTTGGCGGGGGAGAAAAATCGGACTCGGGTTTACCATCCAGCTCCAGCGATTCGCTGGGGCTGTCGGATTTGTCAGGTACCAGAATGGTGCCGCCGCCGGCCACCTTTTTGTTGCTGGCGATGCCGTTGATGCGTTTGAGTTCTTCACTGCTCAGCCCGTATTGGCTGGCCACCTTGTCTAGCGCTTCACCACGACGAAGATGGTGGGTTTTCCAGGACAGGAGCTTGACGTTGGGGTCTTCCAGCCGTGCCACGAACCGGTCGGCGACGCCCGCAGGAACCAGAATTGTTTTTTCCCGATTGAAATCCAGGCTGATGACGGGACGATTGAAGCCGGGATTGAGCATCAGGAATTCTTCCGGGCTCATTTCAGCGAATTGGGCAGCAATCTTGGTATCGATCTTTTTGCGCGTGGTCACTGCAGCAAAATAGGGTTCATCGGGAATGGATGCCAACACCAGGCCATAGTGTTCGGGTTCCAGGACAATGGCCTTGGCTGCCAGCAATTTGGGTACGTAGTTGCGGGTTTCATCCGGCAGATTGAGGCTCTGGTAGTCGGTGGGGCGATTATGCGCACGGTTATAGGCTATTTCCCGTCGAATTTTTCCTTCGCCGCAATTGTACCCAGCCAGGGCAAGCTCCCAGGACCCGAATTCGTCATAGAGTTTTTGCAGGTAATCCAGTGCGCTGTAGGTAGCGGCCACCACATCCTTGCGCCCGTCGTACCACCAGTCCTGCTGCAGGCCAAAGATGCGGCCAGTGGAAGGGATGAATTGCCACATGCCAGAAGCTTGGCTGCGGGACAGGGCATGGGGATTGAACGCACTTTCCACGATGGGCAATAGGGCAATTTCCATGGGCATGCCACGTCGCTGCACTTCTTCCACGATGAAGTAGAGGTAGCGGCGGCTGCGTTCCACGGTGCGTTCCACATAGTCGGGACGCGCCGCAAACCAGGCCACCTGCTTGAACACCAATCGGTCGTCGGGCAGTGGGTCCATGGCAAAGCCGTCACGAATGCGATCCCATAAATCGAAGGGCACCATGGGCGTGGCACGCTCAACCAAAGGCTGGCCAGGCAAGGCGCTTTGAACGGCCTCGCCCGCAGGAACGGCCGGAGTGGACTCTGCGGTATCGGCCTCGGTAATGGCTGACTTTGTCGTGGGTACCATCTCTGCAGAACAGAGCAGTGGCACTACCATCAGCAACCCGGTTGTGAGCAGTCGCAGCGATTTCAAGAGAAGGGTCAGAACGTGTTTTTCCATTGCCGCAGGGCTGCAAACACGGCAATGGTGTCCGCGGGGTGCGTTCCGGTATGGGATTCAACGGCTTGGGCGATGGCAGGGATCCTGCTGCGCAGGAAGGGGTTGGTAGCCATTTCCATTTGCAGCGTGCTGGGCACCGTGGGCTTTCCCTGGCGCCGGGTTTCTGCCGCAGCAATGGCTCGTTCATGCAGCTGGAGGTTGTCCGGCTCTACGGCCTGGGCAAATGCAATATTGGACAAGGTGTACTCGTGGGCACAGTAAACCGAGGTATTCTCCGGAAGTGCGGCAAGCTTGTCCAATGAATTGAACATTTGTGCCGGCGTGCCTTCAAAAATACGACCGCAACCGCAGGCAAACAGGGTATCGCCGCAAAACAGCCTGCCTTCCCCATAATAGGCGATATGACCTGCCGTATGTCCCGGAACGTCAATCACCCCCATCGACACATCGAGATGGGGAAGGGTGATGTGGTCAGGTTCTCCCACGGGATCAGTGACCTCGTCAATGTCCTCGTTGCACGGGCCAAAGACCGGGACGGCGGTCTTGGCCAGCAGTCGGGACAGGCCATCCACGTGGTCGGCATGATGGTGAGTGACCAGGACGGCAGCCAGAGTCAGCCCCTGATCCTGCAGGAAGCGCAGCACCGGAGTGGCATCGCCCGGATCCACTACGACGGCGTGGCGGTCATCATGAATGACCCAGATGTAGTTGTCCTTGAAGGCGGGAATGCCGCTGACCTGGATTGTGTTTGGCATGGATTGCTCTTAACGTTGCGGTTTGGTCTACAATTCTGGCATGGCTGACGCAACCTTGCACGACTGGCTTCAAACACCCCTGGGGGCTTATGTGCTTCAACGGGAGCAGACTATCCTGGATGAGGCCGTTTCCAACGTGTTTGGTTTCAATGCGCTTCAGGTTTTTTTGCCGGAGCTGGAAGCGCTGCGTGCCAACCGCATTCCCAACAAGATTACCGTGAGTCGTGATGGGGCCACCCGCCTGCGGGCCAAACCCGAAGCCCTGCCTGTTGCCACGCAAAGCATCGACCTCGCCGTATTGCCCCATGCGTTGGAGTTTTCCGACAATCCGCACGCCATTTTGCGCGAGTTGGACCGGGTCATGATGCCCGAGGGGCGGCTGATCATTACGGGTTTCAACCCTCATAGCCTTTGGGGCATGCGCCAGTTTTTTTCGTTTGGCAAGCGTTCTGGCTCATACCCTTGGTGCGGGCACTTCATTTCCTTGCCCCGCCTCAAGGACTGGTTGGCACTTTTGGGTTTTGAAGTGAGCGGCGGGCGTTTCTGGGCCTATGCACCACCCATTGCAAGCGAGTCCTGGCTTCATCGGTTTCGTTTCCTTGAGCCTGCGGGGGACCGCTGGTGGGGCGTGGGTGGTGGGGTTTACATGCTGGAAGCGATCAAGCGCGTGCAGGGTGTGCGCCTCATCACGCCGCGCTGGAACCGTGTCGCAGCGGACAAGGTGCTTGCCCGAGCGGTGCGCACCGCAGTGCGGCGTACGGAATATCCCGATAACAAAGTGGTGCATCTCATTCCTGGCGTGCGTCCTCCCGAGGGCAATGCACCCTGATGGGCAATGGTTTGCTTGTTTATAAAAATATATATAAAACAATTATTTGTGACAGAAAATAAAAGTACTATCGTAGAAATCTACACCGACGGTGCATGCAAGGGCAATCCTGGTCCTGGAGGATGGGGAGCGTTGCTGGATTGCCAGGGCGTGCGACGGGAACTCAGGGGCGGCGCCGCGCAGACCACCAACAATCGCATGGAACTGACGGCTGTCATCGAGGCGCTCAAGGCCTTGAAGCGTCCTTGTCAGGTGATCCTCCACACGGATTCCCAGTATGTCCAGAAGGGGATTACGGAGTGGATCAAGGGCTGGCAGCGCAATGGCTGGAAAACGGCCAGCAGGCAACCGGTCAAGAATGCTGATTTGTGGATGATGCTGGCCCAAGAAGCACCGAGGCACGAGATTGACTGGCGCTGGGTGAAGGGTCATGCCGGTAATCCTGGCAATGAACGCGCTGACGAGCTTGCCAACCAGGGGTTGGCGGGGCCTGCCCCATGAGACAGATCATCCTGGATACGGAAACCACCGGGCTTGAGCCTGCCAAAGGGCATCGCGTCATTGAAATCGGATTGGTTGAAATCGTTCAGCGCCGACGCACCGGCAAGCATTTCCACAAATACCTCAATCCGGACCGAGAGAGTGATCCTGGCGCCTTGCAAAAACATGGCCTGACCACGGCATTTTTGGCGGACAAGCCCCGTTTTGCAGAGGTGGTTGAGGAGTTTCTGGAATTCGTGGACGGTGCTGAACTGGTCATTCACAACGCCGCCTTTGACATAGGGTTCATCAACCATGAGCTCAAGCAATTGGGACGCGAGCCCCTGTCAGTGCGTTGCCCACAGGTGGTGGATACCCTGATGGTGGCCCGCGAACTGCATCCTGGCAAACGCAATACACTGGATGCCCTGTGCGAACGCTACGGCATTGATAATTCGAAGCGCACCTTCCACGGCGCTCTGCTCGATGCCGAATTGTTGGGAGATGTCTACCTTGCCATGACCCGTGGACAGGAAACGCTGATGATGGAGGACCCCGGGCACTCCTCGGGTCCGACGCGCGTTTCGATTCAACGTCCGGTGAAACCTCTCAGGGTGCAGTATGCCAGCCTCGACGAACTGGACGGGCACATGCAACAGCTGGAGAAGATTGAACAGGTCAGTAAAGGCCAATGCCTTTGGAAAAAGGCGCTTCCTACTTCCTGATCAGCTCCAGATATCGCGCTCCGTCGAGGGGGGTTCCGTGACGCTGTGATTCCCAGACCACTTCAGCCAGGCACTCCAGCACATGGTGGCGCGCGGCATGCTCGTCCTTGAGCCGGGTACAAAGCTGGTCGTAGGCTGTCCTGATGCCAGGTGGCTGGTCAATGGACAACTGTTCTTCCACGGCAAGATGCAAACCGAGGTGTAGAAACGGGTTGCTTTCGCCTTGTTCCGGAAACCATTCGCGTTCTAGCGCCTGTTCCGGATGCGCGAGGAGATCGTGGTATTCGGGATGATGGCTGATGATTTCCCAGGCAACGCTTTCCAGAGGGGTCATCAGGGCTTTGTCCCGTTGTTTGCGCCAGACCTCAAAAAAGAATTGACGCGCCTCGCTGCGCGATGGATTAAACACGCTTCGCTCCATAAGCGCACAAATCCACGATGATGCAATGGGCGCAGTCGGGTTGGCGAGCCTTGCAGACATAGCGTCCGTGCAGGATCAGCCAGTGGTGGGCATCTTTTCTGAACGCTGCGGGGACGGCCTTGAGCAATTTCATTTCCACTTCTAGCGGAGTCTTGCCAGGGGCGAGGCCGGTACGGTTGGCTACCCGAAAGATATGCGTGTCCACGGCAATGGTAGGCTGGCCAAAAGCGGTATTGAGGACCACATTGGCTGTTTTACGCCCCACGCCGGGGAGAGACTCCAGAGCCTCGCGGCGATCGGGAACCTCCCCACCAAATTGTTCGTCCAGAGTTCGGGCCGTAGCCATTACGTTGCGGGCTTTGGTGCGATACAGCCCGATGGTCCGGATGGCCTTTTCGAAGCGTTCATGGCCCAGAGCCAGTAACGCTGCGGGGGTGCGGATGGTTTTGAAGAGCGGGGCGGTGGCGAGATTGACGCTCTTGTCCGTGGCCTGCGCAGACAGGATGACAGCCACCAGTAATTGAAACGGGTTGGCGTAGTGCAGCTCGGTGGTGGGATGGGGATTGGCCGTTTGCAACCGAGTAAATAGCGCAACGCGATCAGCGGGTTTCATAGCGGTGCTGCGGGGATGAGATCGATACAATCCACGGGGCATGGAGCCAGGCAGCTTTCACAGCCGGTGCACAGATCGTAGAGCACGGTGTGCATCCAGCGCGACGCGCCCAGTATCGCGTTTTCTGGGCAAACCTTGATGCAGCGAAAACAGCCGATGCATTCCGCTTCCCGGATCACTGCCACTTGAGTGCGGTTGGAGAGGGTGGGCAACGCTGCTGCTGTGCTCATGCAAGCCCTTGCAGGATTTCGTCGATCAGTCCCGGTCCCTTGTAGATCAGGCCGGTATAAAGCTGGATCAGGGAGGCGCCCGCGTCCAGCATGGCCTTGGCATGGGCAACGCTGTTGATGCCTCCCACCCCGATGATGGGCAGAGCGCCATCCAGGGCATGCGCTAGCCGTCGCACTACGGCCAGTGACAGGTCATGCAATGGGGCGCCGCTCAGGCCTCCCCCTTCATGAGCCAATGGATGTGCCGCGATGGTATTGCGGCTGATGGTGGTGTTGGTGGCAATGACGCCATCCATGCCATGAGCAATCAACAGTTTGGCGATGGCATCAATTTGGGCAGGCTCCAGATCTGGCGCAATCTTGAGGGCGATGGGTACATGGCGCCCGCTTTGATCTGCCAGTTCGCGCTGTGCGCCCTTGATGGCGGTGAGCAGTCGCGTGAGTTCGTCACTGCCTTGCAGTTCGCGCAGGTTGCGCGTGTTGGGCGAGGAAATATTGACCGTCACATAGTGGGCGTGAGGGTACACCCGGCGCATCGCGTTCACATAATCGTCAACGGCATTTTCCATGGGTGTATCGAAATTCTTGCCGATGTTGATACCCAGTATGCCGCGGTAGTGCGTCCTGGAGACTTGCTGCAGAAAGTGATCTACACCATCATTGTTGAACCCCAGGCGGTTGATGACGCCTTCCACTTCTGGCAGGCGGAATACACGTGGCCTGGGGTTGCCAGGCTGTGGCCGGGGAGTGACTGTGCCTGCTTCTACGAAGCCCACACCCAGCGCCCCCAGACCATCGAGATACTCGGCATTTTTATCCATGCCCGCGGCAATACCCAACGGGTTGGGGAAGTTTAGTCCCATGACGGTGCGCGGTAGCACGATCCTGGCTTTACCAGGTTGAACGAGCCCACAGTGGGCAGCCCGGTTCAGAGCCTTGAGCGTGAAGGTGTGGGCCTGTTCTGCATCCATCTGGAACAGCAGGCGCTTTGCCAGGGGATAGAGCATCAGCAGTTCTCCACTTCAGGAAGGGGTAGTGGCGCCCAATGTGAGCTGGCCAGGCCCTGCAGCGGCTGAAAATGGATTTTGTAAGCCATTTTTTGACTGTGGCGGATCCAGTAACCCAGATACAGCCAAGGCAGGCCGCGGCTTCTGCACTGTTCGATTTGCCACAGGATGTTGTAGGTTCCCAGACTTGCCTTGGGCAGATCGGGCTCATAAAAAGTATAGACAGAAGAGAGTCCTTGCTGCAGCTCGTCAATGATGCTGACCATGCGCAGGACACCCGCCTCGCGAAACTCCACCAGATGGCTGGGAATGGTGGATTGCAACAGGAAGTGGATGTACTGCTCCTGGCTGTCCTGGTCGATGTCCCGTTCCAGATGCCGTGACAGTTGATAGCGGGTGTAGAGCGCGTAATGCTCTGCGCTAAAAAGCAGGGGCTGCTGGTGCGCCGTGAGGTGGCCATGACGGCACCAGGCGCGGCGCTGGGAGCGATTGGGCTGAAATGCATTGACGTCCACGCGCACTGGAACGCAAGCATTGCAATGGTCGCAATGCGGCCGATAGGTGAATGCGCCGCTACGCCGAAAGCCAGAATCCACCAGGGCACTGTAGAGCGGCTGGTCGATCAAGTAGCCTGGGGTCACCACTTGAGAGCGTGCGTCGAGCCCGGGCAGATAGCTGCACGGGTAGGGTGCCGTGGCATAAAACTGAAGATTGCGTAGCGGTAAATCGTGCAGACGCGTCATGGCATCAGACCAACCCTTCAAACAATTGGACCTCAACTTCGTCTCCCGCTTCCACAGACCCTCTGTCCTGGGGAAGCACGATAAAACAGTTGGCTTCAGTCATGGATCGCAGAATACCCGATCCCTGATTTCCGGTGGACCGTACCGTCCATTCGCCCTGGGCGTCTTGGCTGACGATGCCGCGTTGAAATTCGGTGCGACCGGGTGCCTTTTTGAGCGGTGTGGTGGTGCGCAAGACCCATCGGGGCGAGATGGGAAGGGGGTTGGCGCCTGCCAGGGTCAGCAAGGCGTCGCGCACGAAGGCGTAAAAGGTCACCATGACAGCCACAGGGTTGCCCGGCAGGCCAAAGAAGTGACAGGGGCCCAAATGCCCGTAGGCCAGTGGGCGACCAGGTTTAATGGCGATTTTCCAGAACACCACTTCGCCCATCCGTGCCAGCAAGGGCTTGATGAAATCTGCTTCACCCACTGAAACACCCCCACTGGTGATGACTACGTCGGCCATCCTGGAGGCTTCCTCGAAAGCGTTTTCGATGGCCACGGGATGGTCACGGACCACACCCAGATCAAAACAATCAAATCCCAGTGCGGTGAGCATGCCATGAAGGGTGTAACGATTGCTGTCATAGATCTGCCCTTCAGCCAGAGGCTGGCCGATAGAAGCAAGTTCGTCTCCCGTGGAAAAGAAAGCCACGCGCAAGGGACGGAATACGCTGACTTCTCCAATGCCCAGAGAGGCAATCAGTCCCAACTCGGCGGCACGCAGTCGTTTTCCCCGGCGCAAAGCAGTAGCGCCCTTATGCAGGTCTTCTCCTGCCTGACGCACATGCTGCCCATTGTGCTGGCCTGGCTGAATCCATACGCGATCTCCCTCCCGTCGAGTTTGCTCCTGCATCACCACCGTGTCGGCGTTTTCAGGTATTGCGGCACCGGTCATGATACGTACCGCCTGTCCGGGTGCCAGCGGTGGCGGCGGGGCATCTCCGGCAAGGACCGTGGCGCTGGTGGTGAGCTCCGTTTCGCCAACGGCAGCCAGATCGGCAAAACGAACGGCATAGCCATCCATGGCTGAATTGACGTGCGCTGGTACGTCGATGGGAGAAAGCACATCTTCTGCGAGAAAGCGGTTCAGGGCGGTGCGTACGGGCACACGCATGGTGCTGTCCACAGGTTTGAGGTGGCGGGAGATCACCGCCCGTGCCTGATCCACAGTCATGGACTGTGGATCATAGTCGTTGTTTATCGTGTTCATTGGGGCCCTGGCGTGACGCTGTGCAGCATCTCCGGTGTATTGATGTTGGTAAAGGCTTGCGGCAAGTCATCGAAGGGCACGGTGACCGTGGCGCAACGTGCGTACCAGCGCTGGACCTTGCGCTCCCCTTCACGCAAATATTCGGAGAGGCTGGGTAGCAGGGCGGTTTTGATGAGGGCAAACACGGGCTGGTCTCCACCCACCGTGACAGCATAGGCGATGTCGGCATCATCTGTGCGCAACGCAGCCTGCAGCCGCCCGACGAGATCAAGCGGCAGGAGGGGGGCGTCGCAGGGAACTACGGCCACCATTTCATGCGAGCCATGGGCGTGCGCCAGGGCCCGTTCGATGCCTGCCAGGGGACCGGCGTAGCCTTGTTCGTCATCGGGGAGCACGGCATGGCCATAGCGGCCGTAT
Organism: Pseudomonadota bacterium; assembly: GCA_021804705.1. Lineage (GTDB taxonomy): Bacteria > Pseudomonadota > Gammaproteobacteria > Burkholderiales > Ferrovaceae > JAJZRV01. Next base: position 18 of record JAJZHC010000044.1, on the reverse strand, counting down.
TGTTCAAGGTGGCGATTG
>JAJZHC010000043.1 GCA_021804705.1 Pseudomonadota bacterium | reverse complement strand
TAGCACTCCTGCGCTTTGAGTGCTAATAGGGCCCCGGGTTCCCGGGGAGGCATCGCTTCAGCGAAGCCGCTTCAAGGTCAGGGAGACCGAGAGAAAGGCTGCACTCCAGCTCAGGGCAAGGGCCACCAGCGCAAGCAGGAGGCATTCTTCCAGGGTTGGTGGGCGCAGCTGTAGGTCGAGGGAGAACAGGGCGCCCAAGGGTTCGACTTCCTTGTTGAACAGATGGCTTCCAAGCTGCAGCAGCAGGAACGCCAGCACGGCCCCCATCAGCCCCTGAAGCAGGCCGGAATACAGGAAGGGCCGACGAATGTAACGCGACGTGGCCCCGATCAGATGGGCCACCTCGATTTCGTCCCGCGCCGACAGCACCTGTTGGCGAACCGTATTGAAAACGATGAATACCAGGGCCACGGCCAGGGCGATGGCAAGGCCATGGGTAAAATGCCTGAAAAACCCGAGCAGGGCGGCCAGACGTTTGGCCCATTCGCCATCCATTTGCACGCGCTCCACCTTGCTCCAGCTCCCCACCATTTTACGCAGGGACTCCAGGCCGGCTGGAGAGCTGTCCCGGGCACGCACGATAAAGGTATGCGGCAGCGGATTGTGCTCCAGGGTGCCCACGACATCGGCCAGTGCAGGATTGGCCTTGAGTTCTGCCAGGGCGTCGGTATTGGAGATATAGCGAAACTCGAGTACTTCGCTGTGCACGGCAAGGGCGTCCCATACGGCCCGGACTGCCGCGCCGTCGGCATCGGAAGCCATGAACAGGGTCAGGCGGGGGTCGTGCAGGGCGTCGTGGCCCAGCAAGGTCGCAGCATTGATGAGGCGATACAGTCCGGCAGGAAGACTCAACGCAAACGCAATGACCAGTACGCCCAGCAGGTTGGCAAATGGGTTGCGCACGAGACGACGCAAGGCCAGGCGTCCGGCGCTGGCGTGTTGGTGGAGCCAGGCCATCATGTGGCGTACTCCGCGGAATCGGTCTCGGAATCGCCACCAAGTTGCCCGTCTTCCAGATGCAGGATGCGCCCCGCCAGGGTGGAAATCGTGGTGTCGTCATGGGTGGCCATGACCACGGTGACGCCGGCGCGATGAAAGGACTTGAAAATGTCCAGGATGGCGCTGGCATAGCCCTGATCAAGATGCCCCGTGGGTTCGTCGGCAATGACGAGACTGGGCCTGTTGACGATGGCGCGCGCGATGCACAGACGCTGCAGCTCACCGCCCGAGAGCGTGATGGGGCTGGCCTTGGCCTGATCGGCAAGACCAACCTTTTCCAGCGCCGCAGCGACGCGCCGTCGTAGCTCGTGACCGTAAAGACCGGCAATCTGCAGGGGAAGCGCTGCATTTTCTGCAACACTTCGGTCGAAGAGCAGTTTGTGATCCTGAAAAACCAGGCCGATGTTGCGCCGCAGTCGTGCCAGCGCTGCGGGCTTCAGCCGGTTGATGTCCTGACGGTTAATGGTGAGAGTGCCTGCGGTGGGACGCTCCATGCCGGCCATGAGCCGCAGCAGCGTGCTTTTTCCTGCCCCCGAACGGCCGGTGATGAAAACCATTTCACCGTCTTCGATGTCCAGGGTGATGCCGCGCAAGGCCTCATGCCCATCGGGGTAGCGCTTCACCACGGCGTCAAGGGTCATCATTCGATGAGCGCGTCCACAAAGTCGCTGGCATTGAAGGCCTGCAGGTCTTCCATGGCCTCCCCCACGCCGATGAAACAGATGGGAATAGGCCGCTCTCCCGCGATGGCAGCCACCACGCCGCCGCGTGCCGTACCGTCCAGCTTGGTCACAACGAGACCCGTCAGGTTCAGGGCGTCGTCGAAAGCGCGCACTTGCGACAAGGCGTTTTGCCCTGTATTGGCATCGAGTACCAGCAGGGTTTCGTGGGGTGCGCTGGGCTCGGCCTTGGTGACGACGCGCTTGACCTTGCGAATTTCCTCCATCAGGTGCAGTTGGGTCGGCAGGCGTCCCGCAGTGTCCGCCAGCACGATATCGATGCCGCGACTGCGGGCGGCACTGATGGCATCGAAAATGACGGAGGCGGAGTCACCCTTTTCCTGGGTGATGACAGGGACCTGGTTGCGCTGCCCCCACGCCACGAGCTGGGCCACTGCGGCCGCCCGGAAGGTATCCCCTGCGGCCAGAAGGACGCTACGCCCACCTTGCAGGAAATGCTGGGCCAGTTTGCCGATGGTGGTGGTTTTTCCGGCACCGTTCACCCCGACGAACAGGATGACGAAAGGAGTGTGGGTACTCACATCAAGTGGGCGCTCCAGGGGGCGGAGCAGGTGTACCAGAGCTGTCTTGAGCAGGGGTTTGAGCGCCGCGGCTTGATCGATATTCTGGCGGCGCGCTTCCCGTTTGAGCTGTTCGATCAATTTCCGGCTGGTGCTCACGCCTACGTCTGCGGCAATCAGCGTATCCTCCAGCGCATCGAACCAGGCATCATCCAGTTTGCCGCCAAACAACCCGGTCAGGCCCGCCTTCAGCTTCTGGCGGCTGTTTCCCAGCCCCGACTTGAGGCGGGCAATCCACCCCGTGGAGGAGCCCTCATCTGAAGGGACGGGTTCTGGGGATTTCTTGAATAGGCCAAACATCGGACAATAGGACTCTTGTACAACAGATCGAAAGCGATTTTACCCCAAATGACAGGCCAGATTCGCATCATTGCAGGGCTGTGGCGCGGCCGCAATATCCGCTTCCCTGAGGTCCCCGGGTTGCGCCCGACACCCGGCCGGGTACGCGAGACCCTGTTCAACTGGCTTGGCCAGGATATTCCCGGGGTTCAGTGCCTGGACCTTTTTGCCGGGAGCGGCGCATTGGGGTTTGAAGCCTTGTCCCGGGGGGCTGCCCGCGTCGTCATGGTGGAGCGCCATGCAGGCACGGCAAAGTGCCTGCGCGAGAATGCGCAGCGCTTGGGGGCAACAGGGGCGGAAGTCGTCGTAGCCGAGGCCCTGCAATGGTTGCGTCGGGACACTCAGCGCTTTGACCTGGTTTTTCTGGATCCTCCATTTGCCGGACCGGAACTGGAGCAGGCCCTGGCTTTGATTCGCGATCGCCTGAACCCGGGCGGGATGGTTTACTGTGAAAGTCCCGAGGGTGTGTCAGAATCTCCCTTTTGGAGCGAATTTCGGTCCTCCCGGGCCGGTCGCGTCACTTACCAGTTACTCAAGCCAGAGCGAGGGCCTGTTTGATGGATACCAAGGCGGTCTATGCAGGCACTTTCGATCCCCTGACGCTGGGTCACGAGGATCTGGTGCGCCGTGCGGCCCACCTGTTCGACGCCGTCGTGGTGGCCGTAGCCGACAGTCGCAGCAAACGGCCGTTGTTTACCCTCGATGATCGGGTCGAGATGGCCCAGGAGGCCTTCAAGGGCTATGACAATGTGGAAGTGACGGGGTTTTCCGGGTTGCTCGCCGATTTTTTGCGGCAGACCAAGGCAAACGTCATTTTGCGTGGACTACGGGCAGTTTCCGATTTCGATTTTGAATTTCAGATGGCCGGAATGAACCGCAAGCTGCATCCCACTGTCGAAACTCTGTTTCTAACCCCTTCAGACCAATACATGTTCATTTCGTCCACCATCGTGCGCGAAATTGCAACCCTGGGGGGGGATGTCAGCCAATTTGTAAACCCCGGCATCCGCACGCGTCTTGATCATCGTGTGCGGGCGCTGGGCAACCCGGGAAATTGAATCATGGCTTTGATGATTACCGACGAATGTATCAACTGCGACGTATGCGAACCGGAATGTCCCAATGAGGCCATTTCCCAGGGCGCCGAGGTTTATGAAATCGACCCGGGGCATTGCACGGAATGCGTGGGCCATTACGACACGCCGCAATGCCGCGAAGTATGTCCGGTGGATTGCATTCCGCTCAATCCCGAATTCCCGGAAACCCGTCAGCAGTTGCAGGAGAAATATCAGCGCCTGACCCAGAAAAAAAGCGCAGCGGCATGAGCGGGGCGGTGTTCAGGCATTCCCGTCGCCTGGCGGGGTTGGCCCTGCTGTTACTGGCCGCGGCAGCTGGCGCTGCAGATCTGCCACGCCTTGCCGAAGAGGCGCCCTGGACCCCCTCTGAGCACGGCGGGGTGACGCTTCCTGCGCAGGAATTGACGGCACATCTGGTCTATCAGCTGTTGCTGGGTGAGATTGCCGCGCAGCGAGACGATTTCGGCGTGGCGGTCAAAACCTACCTGGACGTGGCGCGCGCCACCCGTGATCCGCGTGTGGCGCGCAGAGCTACCGAGGTGGCCCTTTACGCCCATGACGCCAAGGCTGCCCGCGAAGCCATCAGTTTGTGGCTGGCAGCAGACCCCCAATCAGGAGAGGCGCGCGAGGCCCTGGCGGCCCTGTTGCTCTCCCAGGGAAAACTGCTCGATGTGGAAGATGCGCTGGCACAGTTGCTGGCTTCTGACAGAGCGGACATCGGTAACGATTTTCGCAATCTCAGCGTCATTTTCACCGAGCATCCGGACCACGAGGCGGTGCTCAAGCTTGCTGAGCGGCTTGCCGAGCCCTACCCGCAGGTGCCTGAGGCGCATTATCTGGTGGGCGCCTCGGCATTTCTGGCGGGCAAAAATGAACAGGCGCTAGAAGAGGCGCGCACCGCCTTGAAGTTGCGACCCGGGTGGGAGGCCGCGGCGTTGCTGGAAGCCCGGGTGCTGCAGGAACAGGGTAGCGCGCAGGCCCGTGCCTTTTACCAGGATTTCCTGGCCAGCTACCCCAAGGCCCGCGATACGCGCTTGCTGTTTGCGCGCTATCTGGTGGAATTGCGGGACTACCAGGCCGCACGCACGCAATTCTCCATCCTCACGCATGAGACGCCGAATAACCCGGACCTGACCCTGGCCGTGGCGTTGCTGACCATGCAGCTGAAAGATGATGCGGGCGCTGAACCCCTGTTTTTGAAGGCGTTGGAACAAGGCTACCGCGATCCGGACACGGTCAGGTTTTACCTGGGGCAGCTGTATGAAGAGCAGAAGCTTTGGGACAAGGCTGCGCTATGGTATGGCAAAGTTGAGGGGGGCGAACAGCTGACGGCCGCCCGAATTCGCGTGGCCCTGATGTGGGCGCGTCAAAACCAGACGCAGAAAGCCTTCGAAATGCTGCATGCCATTCCCGCGACAACGCAGGACCAGCAGGAACAGAAAGTGTTGGCCGAGGAGCAGATACGAAGGGATGCAGGCGATTATCAGGGGGCTTTCGATACCCTCACGCAGGCCTTGCAGCGTACTCCCAATGCTCCGGATTTGCTCTACGAACGCGCCATCGTGGCGGACAAGCTCAATCGCATGGATATCCTGGAGCAGGATCTGCGCCAGGTGATTGCCCTCCGACCCCAATATGCCCACGCCTACAATGCCCTGGGATACAGTCTGGCAGACCGCTCCTTGCGTCTGGACGAGGCGCTGGGTTTGATCAAGGAGGCGCTCGCGCTTGCCCCCAACGATCCGTTCATCATGGATAGCCTGGGGTGGGTGCAGTTTCGGCTGGGGCGTATCCCCGAGTCCGTGGCCACTTTGAAAAGCGCCTATGCAATTCAGAATGACCCCGAGATTGCGGCACACCTGGGGGAAGCGCTCTGGGTTTCCGGCGATCAGGTTGCGGCACGACAAACCTGGGAGGGCAGTCTCAAGGCCAACCCGGATAACGAGGCCCTGCTTGCTGTAATGCACCGTTTTGTGCATTGATTCATGAAGTGGGTACGGATCTGCGCGACAGGGTGCCTGGCTTTGCTCTGCGGTTGTGCCAGCCTGTCGCAGATGGGCTCCCCCGCAGACCAGGCGGTCGGGCAGGGTGCCCTCAAGGGGTTTCGCTTTTCCGGGCGCCTTGCGGTGCATCAACCCTCCGGTACGGACACGGGCCAGATCGACTGGACAAGCCAGGGGGGGCAACAACACGTGGAACTGTTGACGCCGCTGGGTTCCACGGTGGCTGTGCTCGATCGTGACCCGCAATCCATCCATCTGGTGCTGTCAGACCACAGTGAGTTTTGGGCCACCGATTCAGAGAAGCTAACCCAGACAGTATTGGGATATGCGTTGCCGCTGGAGGGATTGCCCTGGTGGGTTCTGGGGCAAGCCGCACCGATGGGTGGGGCGATCCTCACGCGCGATGCCGCCGGGAATCCTGATACCCTGAGTCAGGCCGGCTGGCAGATTCATTATGCCAATTGGCGCCAGGTGGGTGAGCAGATGCTGCCAGGAAGCCTGTCACTGCAGCACGAAGATCTGGCCATCAGGCTCAGGGTGGACCACTGGGTTCTGGAGAGGGGGGCAAAGTGAGTGCCCACTTTGAAGAAGTTTCAGCGCCTGCGAAACTCAACCTCTTCCTGCATGTCACCAGCCGGCGTCCGGACGGATACCATACCCTGCAGACCCTGTTTACCTTCCTGGACTACGGCGACACGCTGGATTTCAACCTTACCGAAACAGGCGAGATTCGTCAGCGACACCCGCTCTGCGGCATCGGCCCTGATGAGGATCTTTGCATCAAGGCGGCCAGGGCCTTGCAGCAGGCCAGCGGGGTGGGTTATGGCGCGGTCATCGGCATTCGCAAGAAAATCCCGCTGGGTGGGGGTCTGGGTGGGGGCAGTTCTGATGCCGCAACCACGTTGCTGGCGCTCAATCGCCTCTGGCGGCTGGGGTGGACGCGCCAGCAGCTGGCCGGGCTGGGGTTGACACTGGGCGCAGACCTGCCGGTTTTCATTGGCGGGCATGCGGCGTTTGCAGAAGGAATTGGCGAACAGTTGACGCCGGTGACGGTGCCGGAATGCTGGTATCTGGTCGCCCATCCCGGAATTGCCATCCCGACCCGCGAAATCTTCGAGGATCCTGATTTGACAAGGGATTCGATCCCGGTCAAAATGTGCGACTTTTCGGTGGGATTTGGGCGCAACGACCTGCAATCGGTGGTGATGCGTCGTTACCCGGCAGTAGCCCGACTGTTGGAATGGCTGGGTCGCTGGGGAGAAGCGCGGATGACGGGCTCGGGGGCATGTTGCTTCGTCCCGTTTGGTGAAGCGTCCAAAGCAGAGTCGGCTTTGCTGCAAATGCCGCCGGAATATAAAGGGTTCATTGCCCGCGGGATGAATCAGCATCCCTTGCGGGATTGGGTGTAGCGCTACAGGGGAGTCGCCAAGTGGTAAGGCACCGGATTTTGATTCCGGCATTCGTAGGTTCGATCCCTACCTCCCCTGCCATGGAAGCGCCCGACCACATCAAGCCAGGAGCTCCATGTCGTCTGCCAATCTAATGGTGTTTACCGGCACCGCCAATCCGAAACTTGCCAGCGAGGTGGCTGCCCACCTCAATATTTCCGTGGGCCGTGCCACGGTGGGCCGTTTCAGCGATGGTGAGGTGATGGTGGAAATCCTCGAAAATGTTCGCGGCAAGGATTGCTTCATCCTGCAGTCCACCTGTGCGCCCACCAATGACCACCTCATGGAAGTCATGGTGATGTGCGATGCGCTCAAGCGTTCTTCCGCTGCGCGCATTACGGCGGCCATTCCCTACTTTGGCTATGCACGCCAGGATAGGCGTCCGCGCTCGGCGCGCGTGGCCATTTCGGCCAAGGTGGTGGCCAACATGTTGCAGGGTGCGGGTGTGGACCGGGTCTTGACGATGGACCTGCACTCGGACCAGATCCAGGGATTTTTTGATATCCCGGTGGATAACGTGTATTCGACGCCGGTGCTGCTGGGCGATGTCTGGCGTTCCGGACATCAAAACCTCACTGTCGTTTCGCCGGATGTGGGTGGGGTGGTGCGGGCGCGAGCCATGGCCAAGCGTCTGGAAGCAGACCTCGTGATCATCGACAAACGACGCCCCAAACCCAACGTCGCCCAGGTGATGAACGTCATTGGCGATGTGGCGGGACGCGTTTGCCTCATCATGGACGATATGGTGGATACGGCCAATACGCTGTGCGAGGCCGCCGCCGCCCTTAAAAGCCACGGGGCAGCCAAGGTGCTGGCCTATATTACCCATCCGGTCCTGTCGGGTTCGGCAGTGGACCGGATTGCGCAATCGGCGCTGGACGAGCTGGTGGTGACCGATACCATCCCCCTCTCGGAAAAAGCCATGGCCTGTTCGCGCATTCGCCAGCTGGGCATTGCCGGTCTGATGGCCGAGACCATGCGGCGTATCAGCGATGAGGACTCGGTCAGTTCGCTGTTTATGGAATAGTTTGCAGCACCCCAGGCTCTGGTCGCGGAGCGTGGGTTTTATTCACTGAAACCAAGGAAGACCCAAATGGAAATCGAAGTTACCAAAAGAACAGTGCAGGGCACCGGAGCGAGCCGCCGCCTGCGCCACAACGGACGCGTACCTGGCATCCTTTATGGTGCCGGCAAGGATGCGCTGGCCATCGAGCTCGATCACAACGAACTGTTTCACAAGCTGCGTCAGGAAGCGTTTCATGCCTCCGTGTTGACCCTCAAGCTGGACGGTGAGCCCCAACCGGCCTTGCTGCGTGATGTGCAGATGCACCCCTTCCGTGCCATCGTCCTGCACGTGGACTTCCAGCGTGTGGACAGCTCGCGCAAGATTCACATGAAGGTACCGCTGCACTTCATCAACGGTGATATCAGCCCCGGAGTGAAGCTCTCCGGAGCCAACATCAGCCACATCCTCAATGAAGTGGAAGTGCTGTGCCTGCCCGCCGATCTGCCCGAATTCATCGAGGTGGACCTCAAGGATCTGACCGTCGGTCACTCCCTGCATCTGTCCGACATCAAGGCGCCTGCCGGCATTGAATTTGCCGCAGTGGTCAAGGGCGACAACCCTGCTGTGGCCGCTGCCGTTCTGCCGCGTGCAGCACGCGTGGAGGATGAGGAGACCGCAGCGCCGGTGGCTGCTGCAGAAGTACCGGCAGCCAACCAGAAGGCGCCTGTGGCTGCTCCTGAAGCAGGCAAGGACAAGAAGTAAATCCATCACCCAGCCCCGGACTGCAGCACGCGGTCCGGGGTGGTTTCCTGAGTCTGCCCGATGACAGCTGTGCGATTGATTGTGGGGCTCGGCAACCCAGGTGCCGAATACCAGGATACGCGTCATAACGCCGGGTTCTGGTTTGTGGACCGGCTCGCCCAGACCGCTTCCGCGACTTTTCGTCATGAGTCCCGGTTTCACGGGGAAGTGACGCGCGTTGTTCTGCAAGGCCAGGATCTGTGGCTCCTCAAACCCAGCACCTACATGAATGACAGCGGCCGTGCCGTTGCCGCCATAGCCCATTTTTACCGCGTAGTTCCCGAGCAGATCCTCGTGGTTCATGACGAGCTGGATTTGCCTCCCGGAGGCATCAAGCTCAAGAAAGGGGGGGGTGCTGC
>JAJZHC010000042.1 GCA_021804705.1 Pseudomonadota bacterium | reverse complement strand
TGACCCTGACTTTGGGTTATGCCCCGGTCAAGAGCTTTGAGTTACGCGGTGAAGTGCGTTCAGATCACGCCGACAAAGCGGTATTCCTGGATTCCAACCTGATTCCCCAATCCAGCATGCTGACTGTGGGCGTGCAGGGCATTTACAAGTTTTGAAACGCTTTGATCATTTCATTCAGGAGGCAACATGAAGCTCGTTACTGCAATCATCAAGCCGTTCAAGCTTGACGAGGTGCGGGAAGCCTTAAGCGCTATTGGCGTACAAGGCATCACCGTGACTGAAGTGAAAGGCTTTGGCCGGCAAAAAGGACACACCGAACTCTACCGGGGCGCTGAATATGTGGTTGATTTTTTGCCCAAGGTAAAGCTCGAGGCCGCAGTCAAAACAGAGATGCTGGATCGTGTGATTGAAGCCATCGAAAAGTCAGCAAACACTGGCAAGATCGGCGACGGCAAGATCTTCGTCTATGAACTGGAACAAGTTGTGCGTATCCGGACCGGTGAGACCGGTGCGGACGCACTGTGAGGGGAACGACCATGAAAACACTGTTGAACACATTCAAGGCCGCGATGCTGGTTTTGGCCCTGTCGATCGGATCGGGACACGCCATGGCCGACGACAAGGGAGATGCCCCGGCCGCGGCACCTGCCGCTGCAGCTGCGGCAGCCCCCGCTGCGGCTCCGGCTGCTGATGCCGCACCGACCAAGCCTTTCCTGGTAGGTACGGACAAGATCAACTCAGGGGATACAGCCTGGATGCTCTCCTCCACAGCGCTCGTCCTGCTCATGACGATCCCTGGGCTGGCGCTGTTTTATGGCGGCATGGTGCGCAAAAAGAACGTGCTGGCCACGCTCATGCAGAGCTTCGCCATCTGTTCCCTGGTGACCATCATCTGGATTGTCGTGGGTTACAGTCTGGCATTCATGCCGGGTTCGGAATGGCTGGGCGGGCTTAGCCGGTTCATGCTGAACGGCATGCTCTACCAGAATGAAGCCAAGAAGGTGATGGTGCACCATGCGGCAACCTCCATTCCCGAGTCGGTGTACATGATGTTCCAGATGACCTTTGCCATCATCACACCCGCCCTGATTGCTGGTGCCTTCGCCGAACGCATGAAATTTTCGGCCATGTTGTGGTTCATGGGCATCTGGTCGCTGGTTGTTTATTCTCCCATTGCCCACTGGGTGTGGGAACCGGGGGGCTGGCTGGCGGGCAAGGGTGTGCTGGATTTTGCCGGTGGCACCGTGGTGCACATCAACGCCGGTATTGCGGGTCTTGCGGCAGCCCTGGTGATGGGCAAACGGGTCGGTTACGGCAAGGAACCCATGGCGCCTCATAACCTCGCATTGACCCTGATCGGCGCTTCGCTGTTGTGGGTGGGCTGGTTTGGATTCAATGCCGGATCTGCCGTCGCCGCTGACGGCCGTGCCGGGATGGCCATGACCGTGACACAGATCGCTACCGCAGCTGCCGCCTTGGCCTGGATGTTTGCCGAGTGGATGACCAAGGGCAAACCTAGCGTCCTGGGGATTGCATCAGGTGCCGTGGCGGGTCTCGTCGCCATCACTCCGGCTTCGGGGTTCGTGGCTGCAGGGGGAGCCCTGTCCATCGGCATCGCAGCGGGCGTGATCTGCTTCTGGTCGGCCACAAGCCTCAAGAAAATGCTGGGCTACGATGATTCTCTGGATGCCTTCGGGGTGCACTGCATTGGCGGCGTGGTCGGCGCCTTGCTCACCGGCGTGTTCAACGTCAAGGAGATCAGCGGTGCCGATGCCAGTCTGGCAACGCAGGCCCTGGGTGTTTCCGTCACCCTGATTTACGGATTCGTCATGTCCTTCATCATCCTGAAAGTCATCGACATGGTGATCGGACTGCGCGTGACCGAGGAAGAGGAACGGGAAGGTCTCGACCTCGCCCTCCACGGCGAACGCGTCGAATAACCTTCACTCCGCCGTCAAGGGCTTGGGGCGTCTTCGGACGCCCCTTTTTTGTTGTGTGGGGACAGCCCCCCAAAGTGGGGTCTGTCCCCACTTCGTGAGGCTCAGGGCTGTCCTCGTGGTAGCATATTGCCCCTATGTCTGATACAACGCCATTGCTACGATCCCTCCTGCGGCAACGCATCCTCATGCTGGATGGTGCCATGGGTACCATGATCCAGAGTTACAAGCTCAGCGAATCCGATTACCGGGGAGAACGCTTTCGTGATTTTCCCCATGATCTCAAGGGCAACAATGATTTGCTGGTGCTGACCCAGCCCCAGATCATTCGCGCCATCCACGCGGCTTACCTGGACGCGGGGGCCGACATCATTGAAACCAACACGTTTAACGCCACTTCAGTGTCCATGGCCGACTATCACATGGCTGACCTGGTGGGGGAGATCAACCTTGCCGCAGCCAAACTGGCTCGGGAAGTAGCTGACGAAGCAACGCGCAGCACGCCGGACAAGCCCCGATTCGTGGCAGGCGTGCTGGGCCCTACCACACGGACTGCATCCATCTCGCCCGACGTCAACGACCCGGGTTTTCGCAACGTGGATTTCGACGCCCTGGTCGTTGCCTACCGTGAGGCGATTGGCGGCCTGGTTGACGGCGGCGTGGACATCCTGCTGGTGGAGACTGTCTTTGACACCCTCAACGCCAAGGCTGCGTTATTCGCCATAGACGAATATTTTGAGACTCATGGGCTGCGCCTGCCGGTGATGATCTCTGGCACCATTACCGATCAGAGCGGGAGAACGCTGACAGGGCAAACCACTGAGGCATTCTGGAATTCGCTGCGTCACATTCGCCCCCTTTCCATCGGCCTCAACTGTGCGCTTGGCGCCGCGTTGATGCGCCCCTACATCGAAGAGCTTGCACGCGTTGCGGACACCCATGTCAGCGCCCATCCCAATGCCGGACTGCCCAATCCCCTGGCAGAATCAGGATACGACGAAGGCCCTGAAGAAACTGCCGCCCTGCTGAAGGAATTTGCCGAATCCGGATTCATCAACATCGTGGGAGGCTGCTGCGGCACCACGCCTGCACACATCAAGGCCATTGCCGACGCAGTCAGGGACATTCCGCCACGGGCCATTCCTGAAATGACGCCCATGACGCGGCTGTCCGGTCTGGAACCGTTCAACATCGGTGAAGATTCGTTGTTCGTCAACGTGGGCGAACGCACCAACGTGACAGGATCCAAGGCTTTTGCGCGGCTGATCCTGGCCGGGAATTACAACGAAGCGTTGTCCGTGGCACGCAACCAGGTGGAAAACGGCGCCCAGATCATTGATATCAATATGGATGAAGCCATGCTGGATTCGAAAGCAGCCATGAAGCGCTTTCTCAATCTGGTGGCATCCGAACCGGATATCTCCCGCGTCCCCATTATGATTGATTCCTCGGATTGGGCCGTTCTGGAAACGGGGTTGAAGTGCATCCAGGGCAAGCCCATTGTCAATTCCATCAGCCTCAAGGAGGGAGAGGCCGAGTTTTTGCACCGTGCCAAACTGGCGCGCCGCTATGGCGCTGCGGTCATTGTCATGGCCTTTGATGAACAGGGGCAGGCGGACACCCTGGCGCGCAAAGTGGAAATCTGCACGCGTTCCTACCATTTGTTGACGGAAACAGTGGGGTATTCGGCCGAAGACATCATCTTTGACCCCAACATTTTTGCCATTGCTACGGGGATCGAAGAGCATAACCGGTATGCCCTGGATTTTATCGAGGCCGTACGCACCATCCGGCAAACATTGCCCCATGCAAAGATCAGCGGTGGGGTTTCGAACGTCAGTTTTTCATTCCGCGGCAATGACGCGGTGCGCGAAGCCATTCACACGGCGTTTCTCTACCATGCCATCAGGGCCGGTATGACGATGGGTATCGTCAATGCAGGGCAGTTGGGTGTTTATGCCGAAATTCCCCAGGACCTGCTGGAACATGTGGAAGACATCATCCTCAATCGCCGTCCAGATGCAGCAGAACGGATGGTGGCCTTTGCCAGTCAGGTCAAGGGGGGGGCGGCGCGTACCCAGTCTGAAGACCTTTCCTGGCGCAATGCCCCGGTGCATGAGCGCCTGATCCATGCGCTGGTCAAGGGCGTTGCCACTTACATTGAGGAAGACGCCGAGGCGGCGCGGTTATTGAGCGAACATCCCATTCATGTCATCGAGGGCCCCTTGATGGATGGCATGAACGTGGTGGGTGATCTGTTTGGCGAAGGCAAGATGTTCCTGCCCCAGGTGGTCAAGTCGGCGCGCGTGATGAAGCAGGCTGTGGCTCATCTGGTTCCATACATCGAAGCGGAAAAGGAAAGGCTGGGTGTCTCCACCACCAAGGGAAAAATCCTGCTTGCCACCGTCAAGGGAGACGTGCACGACATCGGCAAAAATATCGTGGCGGTGGTGCTTCAGTGCAATAATTTCGAAGTGGTCAATCTGGGCGTCATGGTGCCCTGTGAAAAAATTCTGCAGGTGGCCCGGGAAGAGAAGGTGGACATCATCGGGTTGTCCGGGTTGATTACGCCCTCGCTTGAAGAAATGGCGCATGTGGCGCGGGAAATGCAACGGGAAGCCTTTGACATTCCGCTCCTGATTGGCGGCGCCACGACTTCCCGCGTGCATACGGCGGTCAAGATCGAGCCGCACTATCATGGCGCCACGGTTTATGTTCCTGATGCCTCGCGCGCCGTCGGCGTGTGCTCTCAACTGCTCAGTACCGAATTGCGCGACGCCTACATCCGTGACCTCAAGGCCGATCTCCAGAGGGTGAGGACACAGCATGAAGGCAAGAAGGGGGGCGCCAAACTGCTGGACCTTGCTACGGCGCGCAAGCATGGCATGAAAACCGACTGGCTGGCGTACACGCCACCCCGTCCCTCGTTTTTGGGGGTCAGACCCGTGCGTGACGTTCCCCTCTCTGAGCTGGTGCCCTATATTGACTGGACGCCGTTTTTCCAGACATGGGAGCTGAGTGGCCGTTACCCCAACATTCTCCAGGACGACGTGGTGGGAGAGGCTGCGCGCAACCTGTTCGCTGACGCGCAGGCCATGTTGCGGCAGATCGTGGAGGAGCGCTGGCTGACTGCGCATGGTGTGGTGGGGTTCTTCCCGGCGGCGACCCTGGAGAATGGTGATGACATCGCGCTCTATTCGGACGAATCACACACCTCGGTCCTGAAGGTCTTGCACCATCTGCGCCAGCAGAATGAAAAGCCGGCTGATCGTCACAATGCATGCCTGTCCGACTATGTGGCGCCAAAGGGCACGGGTATTGCAGACTACATCGGCGCGTTTGCCGTGACGGCTGGCATAGGCATCGATGCGAGGGTCGCAGCATTCGAAGCGCAGCATGACGACTATAACGCCATTCTGCTCAAGGCCCTGGCGGATCGATTGGCTGAAGCGTTTGCCGAATGGTTGCATGCCCGGGTGCGGCGTGAGTTCTGGGGGTATGCCCCGGAAGAGAGCCTCGATTGCGAAGCCCTGATTGCCGAACGTTATCGCGGCATCCGGCCAGCTCCGGGATACCCGGCCTGTCCCGATCACACGGAAAAGGCGGCGCTTTTCGAGCTGCTGGAAGTGGAGCGGCATGCAGAAATCCACTTGACGGAAAGCTATGCCATGTGGCCGACAGCGGCGGTCAGCGGCTTTTATTTTGCCCATCCCCAGAGCGCCTATTTTGCGGTAGGGAAAATCGCCCGTGACCAGGTGGAAGATTATGCCCGTCGCAAGGGCATGGATTTGCAGGAAACCGAGCGCTGGCTGGCCCCGATTCTTGCGTATACGCCAGGATCCTGATGCATATTCACATTCTTGGAATCTGCGGCACCTTCATGGGCGGCATTGCGGTCTTGGCCAAGGCGGCGGGTCACCGCGTGACCGGTTGCGATGCCCAGGTCTACCCGCCGATGAGTACGCAGCTCGAAAGCCAGGGCATCGAGCTGATCGAGGGGTTTGACGAAGACCAGCTGCAGCTCGGGCCTGATCTGTTTGTCATCGGCAATGTGGTGTCGCGCGGCAACCCCCTGATGGAGGCCATCCTTGATCGTGGGCTTCCCTTTACTTCAGGGCCGCAATGGCTGGCAGAGAACATCCTGTGCCATTGTCAGGTATTGGCCGTGGCGGGCACTCATGGCAAGACCACGACGTCTTCATTGGCAGCCTGGATACTGGAGGATGCAGGACTGCGCCCAGGGTTTCTGATCGGCGGGGTGCCGGGAAATTTTGGGGTGTCGGCCCGCCTGCCGGGGGGGTATTCCGGGAATTCCGGGGGGAACTCCAGCCTGCCCTGGTTTGTCATCGAGGCGGATGAGTACGATACGGCGTTTTTCGACAAGCGTTCCAAGTTCGTGCACTACCGTCCCAAAGTGGCCCTCCTCAATAACCTGGAGTTTGACCACGCAGATATTTTTCCCGATGTGGCGGCCATCGAAACCCAGTTCCATCATCTGGTGCGCACTGTGCCCCGTAATGGGTTGCTTGTGGTCAATGGTCGGGACGCGCACTTGAGCGAAACGCTGGCACGCGGTTGCTGGACGCCAGTCGTCCGCTTTGGCACTCCCGACGGATGGCAGACCGGCGCGACAGATGTGCTGGGCACTTTGTCGATTACGGATAGGGGCCAACCTGCCGGAGCCACGAACACCTGGCCGCTGCTGGGAGAGCATAATCGACAGAACGCGCTGGCGGCGTTGCTGGCGGCGCAATTCGCTGGCGTTGCCGTGGCGCGGGGCGTGGCGGCGCTTGGCCGCTTCTCTGGTGTCAGACGGCGCATGGAGGTGCGTGGGCAAGTCAGGGGAGTGACGGTTTATGACGATTTCGCCCATCACCCTACGGCGATCGAGACCACGATTGCGGGCTTGCGCAACAAGGTGGGTCGGGCCCGTATCCTGGCCGTGATCGAGCCACGTTCCAACACCATGAAGCTGGGCGTTTGGGTCGATAGCCTCGCAGGAAGCCTTGCGAATGCCGACCGGATATTTTGTTATGCGGCGCAATTGGGGTGGGATGCTGACGCGGCCCTGAAACCGCTCGGTGAGCGTGTGCTTACTGATGAAAATATGGAGAGCCTGGTTGAATCCATCGTGAAGGAAGCACGGGACGGCGACCAGATACTGGTGATGAGCAATGGCGGGTTTGGCGGGATCCATGAAAAAATCCTGAAGCGGTTGTCTGAGGAATAGTCCCGTGATGAATGTGTTTTATGAGGAGGATGGCGATCTGAAGGTAGCCACCATCCTGGCAGACAATGAGAGCAGCTTGCAGGTGGAAGCCCCGCACGGCAAACGCAGCAAAATCAAGTCCAGTGCCGTGCTGCTGCGTTTCACGCAGCCCACCGCTGCCGAACTGATGCAATCGGCACAGCGTCTGGCGGAGGATATCGATGTGGAGTTTTTGTGGGCGTGCTGTGCGCCCGACACTGAGATCGGCTTTGAAGCGCTGACGCGCGAATATGTGGGCCATGCCCCGCTGCCTCCAGAGCTGGCTGCCGTGTTGATGAAGCTGCATGCCTCGCCCATATATTTCTACAAGAAAGGCCGCGGCCGTTACCGTCCGGCGCCGGAGGCCAATCTGCGCGCTGCGTTGGCGGGGCTGGAAAAGAAACGCCAACAGGAAGCGCAGAAACAGCAGGCCATTCAGGAGTTGCAGGCGGGTCAGATGCCGGACTGGCTGAAGGGAGATTTGGCCACCCTGCTCTACCGCCCTGACAAAAACACCCTTGCTTATAAAACCCTGGAAGCGACCAGTGCCGTGATGCACCTGACTATTCCACAAGTGCTGGAACATTGCGGCGCATTGCGGGACAGCCGCAGCTGGCACGAGGGGAAATTTCATTTCGAATATTTTGGTCCCCTGCCTGCCGACGCCAGCTATCCAATCACTACGGACCATTCACGCTGGCCTTTGTCCGAAGTGCAGGCTTTCAGCATTGACGATGCCTATACCACCGAAATCGATGATGCCTTTAGTGTGTCCGAGCAGGACAAGGACCATTGGAGAGTGGGTATTCACATCGCAGCACCGGGACTGGGTTTTTCCGTGGGTTCTGAACTGGACCAGGTGGCACGCCAGCGGCTCTCCACAGTGTACATGCCAGGCGACAAGATCCCCATGTTGCCCGAGCGCGTGATCCGCGCGCATACCCTGGAAGAAGGGCGTGCCAATCCTGCGCTGTCGCTCATGCTGACGGTGCGCAAGGCAGATTTCGAGGTGGTGGCGCGCGAGTCGCGTATTGAACGCATCACAGTGGCGAATAATCTGCGGATTCATGACCTGGAAGCCCAGTTCGATCCGGAGGCGGTCACTGGCCCCCATCCATTCCATGCATCCTTGCGCATCCTCTGGCAATTGGCGCAGCGTTTGGCTGTGCTGCGAGGCGTCAAGGATCGACCCGTCCAGCATTACCTGGATTTCAATTTTGTGGTGGATGGAGACCGGGTGGCCATTAGCCAGCGTCCGCGGGGAGCTCCCCTGGATACCCTGGTGGCGGAACTGATGATCGAAGTGAATGCCGTCTGGGGCAAGATGCTGGCGGATGCGGCGCTGCCCGGATTATTTCGCACGCAGACCAACGGCAAAACCAGCCTTTCGGTGAAACCAGCACCCCATCAGGGGTTGGGCGTGGCCCAGTATGCCTGGTCCAGCTCACCCTTGCGGCGTTATGTGGATCTGATCAACCAATGGCAGTTGATCAGCCTGTTGAGCGGGCAGGCACCAGCCTTTTCGGTCCAGGATGACACGTTGCCTGCCATCGCGCGTCAGTTTGAACTGGCTTATGATGCCTACAATGAATTCCAGCGCAACATGGAACGGTACTGGAGCCTGCGCTGGTTGCAACAGGAAAACATCGAAGAGAGAGAAGCTTTGATGCTGCGTGAAGGCATGGCGCGACTTGCGGGCCTGCCGTTAGTCGTCAAGGTGCACGGTGCTGCAGAAGCCTTACCCGGCACCTCCGTGCGCGTGAGCGTGGAACGCATCAACCTCTGGGACATGACGCTGGCCTGTCACCTCAAGGCGATTCTGGAACCCTTGAAGGAGATCTCTGACCCATGAGCAGGCACCAATGGCGACTTGGGCTGGCCCTGCTGGTGTCGATGTTGCTGCACGGTGTTTTGCTGTTCGGGATTCATGTGAAGGGGCCCGCTTTGACGAAAGCGCCGCAGCCGTTGTTGCTTGATCTTGTCCCAATGACCACGGGGACGACCGTTTCCGACACGCCCGCGCAGAAGCGCGAAGAGGCGATTCACGCGGAACGACCCCGCCTATCGCGCCATTCTCGGGCTCCGACAAGCCCTGCGGCGAGCCTCAGCACAAGCACCGCCCCTGCTCCTGCCGCCCAGCCGCTGC
>JAJZHC010000041.1 GCA_021804705.1 Pseudomonadota bacterium | reverse complement strand
GTCCAACCGGCCTCCCAGCATGATGCTGCGCTCCCGCATGCCCATCAGGCCAAGCCCTTTGCCAGCAGAGCGCGCGGCTTCGTCCATGCCCCTGCCGTTATCGATGATTTTGAGCGTCAACGCTTCTTCGGATTCGCCCAGATCCACCACCACCTGGGTGGCTTGGCCATGACGACTGATATTGGTGAGCGCTTCCTGCATGATACGAAAAAGTGCCGTGCTGATTTCAGCGCTGTACTGGAAGGGGCTGGCGGGCAACAGCAATTCGTGGGCGACGCCGGTACGACTGGTGAACGATTCCAGCAGCCATTCCATGGTGGCAGCCAGCCCCAATTCATCCAGCAGCGGGGGCCGCAGATCTGCAGCGATGCGCTGCACGGCCACCACCGTCGTGTCGGTAATGGCCTTGAGTGAATCCAGGTTGTTTCTCCAGGCCTCAGACTCCGCAGACCCCTGCGCTTCCATGACGCCCAGCCCCAATCGAATGGCCGTAAGCGACTGCCCCAATTCGTCATGCAATTCGCGCGAGATACGCGTACGTTCTTCTTCCCGAATAGATTGCAGATAGGCAGAAAGTTCGCGAAGCTGGGTGCGGGATTCCAGCAATTCCTGTTCCATCTGTTTACGGTCGGTGATGTCGCGAGAAATACCCACGGTACCCGTAATCATGCCCTGAAGGTCGCGCATTGGCGTTTTGATGGTGTCATACCAGTGCAATTGACCATCAGGACCCTGACGCTGCTCTTCATAACGCATGCGCTGACCCGATGCAACGACGGTACGGTCGGTGTCCATGTAGCGCATGCCCCAGTCTGTTGGCCATACTTCGGCGGGGGTCTTGCCAAGGATATCTTGTTCGGTCAGGCCGCTTGCCGCAACAAAGGCTTCGTTGACGAGGATGTAACGGGACTCCAGATCTTTCAGCCAGGCCTGGTCAGGAATATTGTTCAGAATGGCTTTTTGCATGGTGGCGTGAGTGAACATGCGGGGATTGTACGCCCAATCCGGTTTTAGTCTCTCGCCTCCATCGTCGCAAAACGGTTGCACACGTAATCCGCCGAAAGATAGCGGTCGTGGTGTGTGCACAACCCGTCATTGACCCGCACCGAGCTGTACCCCGACCCCATCACCCGCAAGCCCGGCAGCATCGCCTCCAGCGTCTGGGGCGCATTGTGGAAATACTGACATAGTCCACAGCAGGCACGCGAATGTGTCGCCACGTTCATTGACCTAGCGCCGTCCAGAAGCCCACAAACACCTGCGTGGAGAGTACGTAGCCCAGCACCACGTTGACGGCTACGCCTGCGGTGAAGGCGTAAAACGGTTTGGCACCACCGCGCGTGAAGTCAGAAAAGCGTGTGGTCAGCCCGATGCTGAAGAAACAGAAGATGAAGGCCCAGGTGCGCAGGTTCTTGATGGGAGCCACAAGGCCCGGCTCCACCAGCTTCTTGTAATCGGCAAAGCTGTAGCCGTGTGAGATGGCCGTGACCACAAGGGAAGCCACCAGAAAACCGATGACGAATTTTGGAAAACGCCGCCAGATCTCGCCTGCCCCCGCACGACCGTTCACTCCCGTGGATTCCCAGCGCGTGGTGGCCACGATGGACAGCACCAGCGCCCAGATGCCAATCCACACGTCGCGCCCGATCACCTTCATCAGCGTAAAGGCATTCACGGCGGCGTCCGGGGTGCCGGTGATGCCGGGCACGTTGCCCGCAAAGCCGCCATAGGCCTGGGCGGCGGCCAGCCCCGCCGCGTCGGCAAATTCGGAGGTGCCAATCCACGCGCCGGCCACACCCGTGGGCAGGGCCAGGGCGCGCGCAACGATGGGTAGCGCAAAGATCATGACGATGGCCCAGAACACCACGAGCGAAATGGATACCGGCGCATCTTCCTTTCGGGCGCCCACAGCCCCCGCAATGGCGATGGAGGCCGACACGCCGCACACCGCACCGCCCACACCCAGCACGGCCGCCAGGCGACGATCCAGCCCCAGCCGCTTGCCCACAAGGAAGATGGTGCCAAAGGTGACAAGCGACACGATCGTGGCCTGTGCGATGGCCACAGGGCCTGCCCACAGAATCAGTGTGAAGGGGAGTGTAGCCCCCAGCAGCACGATGCCGGTCTTGATGTAAAACTCCACGCGAAAGCCAGATTCCAGCCAGGCAGGCAGGCGAAACGCGTTGGCGATGATGATGCCCAGGGCCAGGGCCACCAGCGGCGGCTCCAGGTTGTAGTGGTGCGCTTCATCCCACTCCCCCAGAAAGAAGATGAGCGTGGAGGCCAGGTAGACGAAAAGAAAGGAAGGAAGGAATTGCCACAGGGAAATCTTCAGGGCAGCAATCGCCACCCCCAGAATGACCGCCCACAAGACAAACAGGGCCGCATAACGCTGCACATTGGCGGTCAATTGACTGCCGAGTTCCCCCAGGGTGTGCCATTTGCCTGGCGTGACGGCAAGCCACTTCATGCTGCCCCCGGCGCTGAACAGCAGCACCGAGGCCGCCAGCAACCCCAGGCCAATCCAGATGGCCCACCAATCCTCTTTGCTGAAGAGTTCGCGCCAGCCCGAGGCTGGCTGTGCCGTTGAAAGCATTGAAGTCATGATGGGGGACCTCGATCAATACTGTAATCAAAAAATCACCGGATTCCTGGCGCGCTTTCCGAATGGTAACTGAATAGTAAGGGGGGCTCTATATAATGGAAAGCAACATTAACGAATATCCGCATTCAAAATTGGCATATAAGCCGGGCCACTGACCGGTTCCACAATCCCCTGCAGTATCCATGCACACCCAGGGACCTTCTCCTGAAGAGTTATAGCTCCAACGGGGGGTGAAATATAACCCTTATGGGGGATCGCTGTTTCCTGATTAACGTGACATTTTACAAAGAAATTTATAAACGTTGCACAGGACGGAGCAAGCATGGCACTGGTTAATCCGCATGGCGGAGGGGATCTCAATCCGCTTCTGCTCGAAGGCAAGGCGCTCAAATCCGGGCTGGATCATGCAAAGACGCTACCTCAGGTCAGGGTCAGCTCACGCGAGAAAGGCGACATCATCATGCTGGGCATCGGCGGATTCACACCGCTTGATGGATTCATGACCCATGCCGACTGGGCAGGTGTTTGCGATGGCATGAAAACCTCCACCGGACTGTTCTGGCCCATCCCGATCACTCTCTCCACGGACACGGCAACTGCCGGTTCCATCCGGATCGGAAGTGAAATCGCCCTGACTGATCCTGACGACGGCAGCATCCTCGCAACGATGAAGGTCACCGAGAAATACGCCATCGACAAGGCGCATGAATGCGCAATGGTATTCAGCACCACCGATCCGGAACATCCCGGCGTCAAGATGGTGATGAATCAGGGGGATGTTAATCTCGCCGGTCCCATCAAGGTGCTTTCCCAAGGCGGATTCCCTGAAAAATACGGAGCATTGTTCAAATCCCCGCGCGAAACCCGCACCCTGTTCGATGAACTGGGCTGGAGCAAGGTCGTGGCGTTCCAGACGCGCAACCCGATGCACCGTTCGCATGAATATCTCGTCAAAGTGGCGATTGAAATCTCCGATGGCGTCCTGATCCATTCGTTGCTGGGCCACCTGAAGCCGGGTGACATTCCTGCAGAGGTTCGCGCCGAGGCAATTGCCACGCTGACCGACAACTATTTCGTCAAAAAAACCGTGGTCCAGGCCGGTTATCCCCTCGACATGCGCTATGCAGGACCGCGCGAAGCGCTGCTGCATGCGCTTTTCCGCCAGAATTATGGCTGTTCCCATCTGATCGTGGGACGGGATCATGCGGGGGTCGGCAGCTACTATGGTCCCTTCGATGCGCACCATATCTTCGACAAAATTCCCAGAGATGCCCTTGAAACACAACCTCTCAAGATCGACTGGACCTTCTGGTGTTACCGCTGCGGCGGCATGGCCTCAGGGCGGACCTGCCCCCACGGTGAAGCCGACCGGCTGCTGGTTTCAGGCACCCGGTTAAGACAATGGCTCTCCGAATGCGCAGAGGTGCCCCCGGAATTCAGCAGGCCCGAGGTGCTCAAGGTGCTGCGCGCCTATTACGCCAGGCCCGCTGA
This sequence comes from Pseudomonadota bacterium, assembly GCA_021804705.1. GTDB lineage: Bacteria > Pseudomonadota > Gammaproteobacteria > Burkholderiales > Ferrovaceae > JAJZRV01. The sequence continues at coordinate 5,305 of JAJZHC010000041.1, read as the reverse complement.
ACTTTTGGCGCACTGATTTTTCGTTCCCTGAACGTAGATGGCCACAGGGGATGGTGTGTTTTGTTGTTTTTTCCAGGAGGAGTAAGAGCAATGCCAACCTTTGTTCGCACTGAAAAATGTGACGGCTGCAAGGGGCAGGATAAAACTGCTTGCATGTATATTTGCCCGCACGATCTCATGAAACTCGATAAGGATGGCTCCGAAACAGGCCATCCCATGAAAGCCTACAACCAGGAACCGGAGCAGTGCTGGGAATGCTATTCCTGCGTCAAGATCTGCCCGCAGAACGCCATCGAATGTCGCCACTATGCCGACATCGTGCCTTTGGGCGGTTCAGTCCAGCCGCTGCGCGGATCCGACGCCATCATGTGGACGATCAAGTTCCGGAATGGCAGCGTCAAGCGCTTCAAATTTCCCATACGCACAACCTCCGAAGGATCGATCGATCCCTACGGTGGCAAACCCATGCCAAACATTGCAAACCTCACCGCGGCGGGCTTGTTCACCAAGGATGTGATGGGTGGGTTTCGCGCGGGCAGACCCGAAGAACTGATTCGCCGCAAATAGACGATCTATTGACTGGAGATGAAAAATGTCTGAAGGAACTTTTGGCAATCCAAAAATCGTTCAGGAGGAACTGGACATCCTTCTGATCGGCGGAGGCATGGCCTGCTGCGGTGCCGCCTACGAGATGATGCGTTGGGCCGAAGCAGCCAAGGCTGAAACCGGTGTCGATTTAAGAATCAAGCTCGTCGACAAGGCCGCAGTGGATCGTTCTGGGGCAGTAGCTCAGGGGCTCTCCGCCATCAACACCTACATCGGCACGGAGCAGGATCCAGCCGACTACGCCCGCATGGTTTCTAACGATCTGATGGGCATAACCCGTGACGACCTGGCTTACGATCTGGGCCGCAACGTCGACGACTCCGTTCATCTCTTCGAAGAATGGGGATTGCCGATCTGGAAAACCGATGCAAACGGCGTACGCCACGATGGCGCCGAGTCCATCAAGGAGGAACTGCCAAAGCTGAAGGACGGGGGCAAGCCCGTGCGATCCGGAAAATGGCAAATCATGATCAACGGCGAATCCTACAAGTGGATTGTCGCAGAAGCCGCCAAAAAAGCCCTCGGTCTTGATCGCATCGAGGAGCGCATCTTCATCGTCAAGCTCGTCAGCGACAAGAATGACCCCAGTCGCATCGCCGGCGCAGTGGGTTTTTCGGTGCGCACCAACACCATTCATATCTACAAGGCGAAAGCCATTCTGCTCGCCGCCGGCGGATGCGTAAACCTGTTCCGCCCACGCTCAGTGGGAGAAGGAACGGGCCGCGCCTGGTACCCGGTATGGAATGCCGGCTCGACCTATGCCATGGCAGCGGAAGCCGGGGCCGAAATGACCATGATGGAAAACCGCTTTGTGCCCGCACGCTTTAAGGACGGGTACGGTCCGGTCGGCGCATGGTTCCTGCTATTCAAGGCCAAGGCCACCAATGCCTACGGCGAAGACTACATGACAAAGAACAAGGCACTGCTCGACGACTACCCACCCTATGGGCAGGCCGCCGTGCCCGCCTCATGTCTGCGCAACCACCTGATGCTGAAGGAAATGAAGGAAGGTCGCGGCCCCATTTACATGGACACTGTCGCGGCATTGGCCAAACTGCGTGAAACGCTGACCCCGAAGGAAGTCAAGCACCTCGAAGCTGAGGCCTGGGAAGACTTTCTCGACATGTGCATCGGCCAGTGCGGCATCTGGGTGGGTGAAAACATCGAGCCCGAGAAAAAGAACTCCGAACTGATCCCGACCGAACCCTATCTGCTGGGTTCCCATTCCGGTTGCTGCGGCATCTGGGTCTCCGGCCCAGAGGATCTTGGCGCACCGACCGAAGAGGAACACGAAGACAAGGACAAGATCCCTGCACACCTTCCAAGCGGCTGGAACTGGGGGTACCGTTCGATGACCACCGTCAAAGGACTGTTCACGGCCGGCGACGGCGTAGGGGCCTCGGGCCACAAGTTCTCCTCCGGCTCGCATACGGAAGGCCGCCTGGCCTCGAAAGCGATGGTGAAATACGCCCTCGACAACAAGGATTGGCACCCCGAACTCGATACCTCGCCTGAAGAACTGGCGGAAGAAATCTACAAACCGGTGCGCACCTACCTCGAGCATAAGGACTACACCACGGCCATCGACATCAATCCCCACTACATCACGCCCAAGATGCTGCAATTCCGTCTGCAAAAGATCATGGACGAGTATGTGGCGGGGGTTGCAACCTACTACAACACCAACGACAAGATGCTTGCCGTGGCTGAAGAAAAGCTGGAGATGCTGAAGGAAGATTCACAAAAAATGCGCGCCAAGGACCTGCACGAACTTTTGCGCGCATGGGAAAACTACCATCGCATCATCACGGCCGAGGCGCACATGAAGCACATCCAGTTCCGCGAGGAATCCCGCTATCCAGGCTTCTATTACCGGACCGACAAGAATTTCGTTGATGAGGAAAACTGGCACTGTTTCGTCAATTCGGTCTACGACAGGAAATCCAGGAAATGGACCTGTTTCAAACGCAAGCATGTGGATCTCGTGGACAAGTCCAAATTGTTCAAACCGGCCGCCCATTAAACCCGAGGCCAGCATCGTGATCATTTCCGGGCGCCGTCAGGTGCCCGGCTCTATTTAGGCGCACCGTCATGAATCAAAACGATAGCCCATTCCAAAGCAGCCCCGTCTTGCCGGAGATGTTCGACGGAACGAAGACCATCCAATTCCGCTGCCATAAGGGAATCGCCTGCTTCAATGCCTGTTGCAAGTCTATTGACATCAGCCTGACCCCTTACGACATCCTGCGCCTCAAGCGCCGTCTGGGCATCTCATCTACCGAATTCCTGGAACATTTCACGTTGCCCTTCGAGATGGAAAAGGACGGCATCGCAGGCGTGAAGCTCAAGCCGGTGGAAAATGGCTCGGCCTGTCAGTTCATGACGGACGATGGATGCAGCGTATATGAGGACCGCCCCAGTGCCTGCCGCTACTATCCCGTGGCACTCCTTACCATGAGACGACAGGACGAGTATGTGGACAAGGATGCCTATGCGCTGGTAGTCGAGGAGCACTGCCTTGGGCACCAGGAAGACCGCCGCCTCACCATAGACGAATACCGCAAGGAACAGGGACTTGATGAATACGACGCGCTTTCCCGCGGCTGGCGCCAACTGATTCTCAAGAAAAAATCTTCCGGCCCCACCATAGGCAAACCTTCCAAACGCAGTTTGCAGCTCTTCTTCATGACCTGCTACGACGTCGATCGTTTTCGTGATTTCGTGGCAAGTGATGCGTTTAATGCCCTTTACGACATTCCGGGAAGCGATCTCGACAAATTCCTCTCTGACGATGTCGAGCTCATGCAGTTTGGCTTTCGCTTCCTGCGTCAGGTCCTGTTCGGGGAGGCGCTGGGCATCGCCATGCGCATGGACATCGTTGAAGAAAGGCGCCGGAAGGTCATGGACAACCGCATGCGACTGGAACGCGAGGCTGCTGAACAACTCGCGCGTGCCGAGGAAGGGGACTGCTGACCCCGGCAGGGCGGGTTATTTTCCGGTGATTTTTTCCAGCGGGGTCGCCCGGATCAACTGTCCGTCCAGCCCGGCATCCTTCATGCTGCCGCCATAGGCCACCGTCATCAGTTGCGAATAGTAAAGCACCGGCATGCTGAACTTCGTGCCCTGCTTTTTGTTGATTTCGGATTGATACACTTCCACATTGGCCTGACACAATGGGCAGGGTGTCACGATCATCTCGGCCCCATGGTCGTATGCGGACTCGACGATGTCCCGAATCTGCTTCTGGCTCTTCTCAGGTTCTGAAAAAGCCAGGGCCCCTCCGCAACAGGTGACTTTCTGATCGTAGTTCTCGACGGGATCCCCGCCCAGCGTCTCCACAAGCTTGTCGAGGTACTTCGGGTTCTCGAAGGATTCACCATCGATGCCAAAGGGCCGGTTGGTCTGGCAACCCACGTAACCGGCAAACTTCACCCCTTCCAGAGGCTTCACCACGGGTTTCTTCAATTCATCGTAGCCAAAATCCTCGATCAACACCTCGACCATATGGCGAATCTTGACCTCGGCCTTATAGTGAAGGCCCGCCGCTGCAAGCGCCTCATTGGTTTCCCTCATCAGGGTGCTGCTGGCATCCAGCCGCTCCTTGCTCTCGCGCGCACCCAGCCAGCACGCGGCGCAGGTAGCGACAATGTCCTGGCCGGGCAGATGCGTTTCGGCCAACGCAAAATTGCGTGCATTGATTGCATGCCGGGGCAGCTCTCCGCCTTCGGCATACCCGATTGAAGCGCCGCAGCAATTCCAGTCCGGAATCTCGGTCAGCTTGACATCCAGCGTCTTGCACATGGAATTGACTGAAGTCAGGTAATTCGAGGCAGAGGCCTTGAGTTGCGACGAACAGCCCGGGTAAAACGCGTATTCTTTTTTTGCCATGATCCCCCCTCAACCTGAAAGACCTTTTTTTCGATCCTCTATCTCACGCGCCTTCGCCACGATGGCATGAAAACCCTTCAGGTCTTTCAGCGCATGTCCGCCTAACAGTTCCTTCGGGTTGAGACGCCCTGCTTTCAGTAGCCCCTTGCCAATGCCCTGCATGGCCAGGGCCTCCCTGATTCCGGACATGAGCCCTCCCCTGAAATAATGAGCCAGCGTCAGCTTCAGTTCATTGACGCGCCCCTTTTTGACCAGGTTGTCCCAGAACAGCTTGGCGAAATCCCGTGTCGGCTGCCCTTTCGGCGCAAGGCCAAGGCGGTGGGCATAGTTCGCCAGCCCATGCATGATATGGGTAATCGGCAATTTCCTGGGGCAGCGGACGATACAGCTGTAGCATGAAGTGCACATCCACATGGCGTCCGAAGAGAGGACCCGTTCACGCTCACCCGCGCGGATCATCATGAAAATTTTCTGCGGGGAATGCTCCCAGGCTGGCCCCAACGGGCAGGAACCGGCGCATACGCCGCACTGCATGCACATCTTGACCCACTCGCCTTCCTCGACGCGCTCCTCGACTTCTTTCAGGAAGTTGTTCCGGTAGCGCTCGGATGCCTGCCGGTTCTGTTCGCTCATGATCAGCCAAACCCCTTCATGGGTGACATTCCGATTTCGAATATTTTGGCCACATAGTCGTCAATCAGCCGGGCCACGCGAATGCTGTCGGTGATCGCCACCTCATGGGTTACGACCCGTTCTGGCTCGAGCCCCAGCTGATTCAGCGTATCGCCAATCTTGCTCATGCGATAGGTTG
>JAJZHC010000040.1 GCA_021804705.1 Pseudomonadota bacterium | reverse complement strand
CACTTTTGGGTTACCCACGAGATTTGCCATGTCCGGGTCGCGTGCGATGGTCGCCATCAACACCAGCATGTCGGACCACTGCGGCGCAGTCTTCTTTTCAATGGCCAGCTTGAAAACCGCCTCGGCGTAGGGTCGTGCGATGGTAATCATCTCAGCCATGGCAATCCTTAAAGCTCGGCCCGAATGGAGGTCAACAGCTCAGAATGCGCCTGGGCGTTGATTTCCCGACGCAAAATCTTTTCTGCTCCCGAAACCACCAGATCGGCTACCTGATCGCGCAGCGTTTCCTTGGCACGCAGGATTTCCTGGGCCACTTCTGCTTGCGCTTGTGACTTCACACGGTCAGCCTCAACCTTGGCCTCTTCCCGGGCTTCCTCGATGATTTCATTGCGCCGTTTTTCAGACAGGGCAATGATCTCGGCTGCTTTGGCCCGGGCTTCGTTCAAGGCCTCGTTTGAACGCTGTTCGGCCTGTGCCAGATCCTGCTTGCCGCGTTCGGCTGCTGCGAGGCCATCTGCAATCTTTCGGGCGCGTTCTTCGAGTGCCGCAACGATCGGCGGCCACACGAACTTCATGGTGAACCAGATCAGGATCGCAAAAGTGATGGCCTGACCGAATATTGTGGCATTGATATTCATGCCTTTGCTCCCAAAGTTTCGGCTTGCTGGTTAGCCCTTCAGCATCGGTACGAACGGATTTGCGAAGAGCAGGAACAAACCGATACCCACCCCGATCATGGTGACCGCATCCAGAAGGCCGGCGACGATGAACATCTTCACTTGCAGCGTGGGGATCATTTCGGGCTGGCGTGCGGCGCCTTCGAGGAAGCGACCGCCAAGAATGCCAAAGCCAATGGCGGTACCCAGAGCACCACAACCGATCAGGATTGAAACGGCGATGGCAGTGCTGCCGAGCAGGGATGCAAGGTGTTCCATGATTTCTCCTTAAAATCTACTTGTTACAAGTTAAAAACGGGATGCTGCAACTTCTAATCCTTCCATTCCTGGCCTTCATCAGTGGCTTTCGTGGGCCATGCTGAGATAGATGATGGTCAGGATCATGAAAATGAACGCCTGCAGGGTAATGATCAGGATGTGGAATATCGCCCAGGGCGCTCCCAGAATCCACTGCAGATACACCGGCAGCAGGGCGATCAGGATGAAGACCATTTCGCCGGCATACATGTTGCCAAATAGCCGCAAGGCCAGCGAAACCGGCTTGGCCAGGTCTTCGACGACGCGAAACAGCAGGTTGAATGGGGCCATCTTGGCGCCGAAGGGCGCGGTCAGCACTTCGTGCATGAATCCGCCCAGCTTCTTGACCTTGATGTTATAGAAATAAATCAGAAAAAAGACCGTCAGCGACATGGCGAAGGTCAGGTTGGGGTCCGTCGTGGGAACAGCCTTCCAGTGATGGACGCCAAATGCGCCCATGATCATGGGCATGAGGTCCACGGGCAGCAGGTCCATGGCATTGAGGGTAAATACCCAAACAAAAATGGTGAGTGCGAGCGGCGCTACAGCACCAGAATCGCCATGGAAAGTGTCCTTGACCTGCGTTTGCACCATCTCCAGCACGATTTCAATCGCGGCCTGAAGCTTTCCTGGCACGCCTGAGGTGGCCTTGCGCGCAACCCAGGCAAACAACCCAAAAACCAGCAGGCCCAACAAAGCCGAGGTGACCAGGGTATCGATGTTGAAGGTCCAGAAACCGTGACCTTCCTGAAGATTCGTGAGATGGTGCTGGATGTACTCGCTGGTGCTGTGGCCTGCGCTTTCGCTCATAATCTCGACACTGTTGTCAATCCATCAGCAGCGCTGCGAAGTAGACCAGCAACGTTGCAATGTAAGTTAAAAAGAACTCGGGTAAACGTAGCGACCGGTACCACGCAAAAGTGGCACTGAACAAAATCACCGTCGTTACAAATTTGAACCGCTCTCCTGCGTACTGCGCCTGCAACCAATGCCTGGCCGTGTCACCGCGCGGCGACGAACTGCGGAGGGCGTAAGCCAGTCCCGTCAGGAACCCGATGGACCCTCCCAAGGCCGAAGATACCGCTGAAACCCTGTCGGAACATATCAATAAAACCAATACGGTCAACAGGGTGACGCCTGCTTGCAGGGCCACTATCCTGAGTATTTTACGGTTCATCACGTCAGGGGCGCCTGCTAAACGGGCGGATTATAAACTTGATTCAAGAGGGGGTCAATGATAGTCGTCAAGCACGCAACAGCTGCAGCAAGCCTTCCAGCTGGTCCAGACTATGATAGCGGATGGATAGCACCCCACCCCCGCCGCGCTTTTCCTTGAACGAGACCGTGGCACCCAGTCGATCCGAAAGCTCTTCCTGCAACGCCAGCTGGTCGCGACCATGTTGAGCAGCGCCGCGTGAACGCGGCTTCTTTTCCGCCAGCCGCTGTTTGACCTGTCGCTCAGCCTCGCGCACCGACCAGCCTTTGGCGACGATTTCTGCTGCCAGATGGTGCTGCTTGATCGTCGGCAAGGGCAACAATGCCCGTGCATGCCCCATCTCCAGAGAGCCCTCCATCAAGAGTGAGCGCACGCTTTCTGTTAAGTTGAGCAGCCGCAGCAAATTGCTGACCGCGCTGCGCGACCGCCCGACAGCCTCTGCGGCAGCCTCATGCGTCATGCCGAACTCACGGATCAGCCGGTCAATGCCCTGGGCCTCCTCCAGGGGGTTGAGGTCCTCCCGCTGGATGTTCTCGATGAGTGCTGCCGCCAGCGCATCCTCGTCCGAAATCGGGCGCACCAGCACGGGAACCTCAAGCAATCCCGCCAACTGGGAAGCACGCCAGCGCCGCTCGCCGGCGATGATTTCATAGCGGTCGCGGCCAACGGGTCGAACCAGGATGGGTTGCAGCAGACCCTGTCCCTTGATGGATTGACTGAGCTCCTGGAGCGCGGCCTCGTCCATACGGGTTCTGGGCTGGTATTTTCCTGGTTGCAGCTGGTGCACGGGCAATGTAGACAAATCCTGGGAGCCTGGCCTGGAGGCATCAGCACCCAGCAACGCATCCAGTCCTCGCCCCAATCCTTTGTGCTTGGCCATGTCGTTTTTTCCTTTTAGGTCGAAGAGGCGTGTTGCACCGTACTCGCGCCAAACCGTTCCAGAATCTCCCGAGTCAGCTGTAAATAGGCCTGGGCCCCCTTTGACGACGGGTCGTATTTCAGGGCAGGCTGGCCGTGGCTGGGTGCTTCGGCAAGACGAACGTTTCTGGGAATGGCCGTACGGTAGACTTTGGCCCCAAAGTGCTGTTCAAGCTGGGCCGAGACCTGTTGTGCCAGGGCGTTTCGCGGATCCAGCATGGTCCGCAGCAGCCCTTCGATCTCGAGGTCAGGGTTGAGGTGGCCGCGCACGCGGCGAATGGTCTGCACCAGGTCGGACAGACCCTCGAGCGCGTAGTATTCGCACTGCATCGGGATCAGTACCCGCCACGCAGCGGATAACCCATTGATTGTCAATAAATTAAGCGCCGGTGGACAGTCAATCAGAATGACATCGTAGTCACTCAGGACCGTTTCGATCGCATGCTTGAGCCGGTGTTCCCGCTGCTCCCCATCCACCAGCTCCACTTCTGCCCCCGCCAGTTCGCGATTGGCAGGCAGGACATCGTAGCCGCCAGAGGGCGAACGGAGACGCGTATCGCGTGCGCTGGCCTGCTCCAGAAGCACATGATAGACCGAGTGCCTCAAGCCACTCTTGTCGATGCCGCTGCCGGTCGTGGCATTGCCTTGCGGGTCCAGATCCACCAACAGCGCGCGCTGCCCGAGTTCGGCCAGACTGGCAGCGATGTTAACCACAGTGGTGGTTTTGCCTACCCCCCCTTTTTGATTGGTCACTGCCAGTACGCGACTCATGAACGCGCCTCTCTCATCACGATCAAATGGCGCTCGGCCGCAAGATTGGGAACGCTCACGGGAATGGTTTCAGTAACGAACCGGGCGGGCAGTCGCGCAATCTCCTCAAAGGGAACGCCCCCCTTCATGGCAATCAAGGCGCCACCGGGTGCCAGCAAATGGGCGGCTCCCGCCACGAAATCAGGCAGATCAGAGAAGGCACGCGAGACAATGGCCTCAAAGGGTTCGGAGGGAAACCAACGCTCAACCCGCTCTGCCACCACGGTGACCTGGTCCAGGTTCAGTTCGAGCTTGGCCTGACGCAGAAATGCTGCCTTCTTCTGATTGGGTTCCAGCAAGGTCACCTTGAGGGATGGGCAGGCGATGGCCAGGGGAATGCCGGGCATCCCGCCCCCGCTACCCACATCGAGCAGCGTTGCACAACCCGCAATGTGGGGTACCAGGGTCAGACTGTCCAGCAGATGCAACGTGACCATGCGCTCGCGATCGCGAACGGCCGTCAGGTTAATGACGGCATTCCATTTTTCCAGAAGATCGAGATAGCGTTCGAGGCGCGCCAGGGTCTCTACTGAAAGCCTCAGCCCCAGGGCTTCGGCGCCAATGGCTAGATTTGATAAGTCGATCATGCAATGTGTTGGGATTCAGCAGGTAACGGTTGAAAACGGCGCAGATGCACCAGGAGTAAGGCAATGGCCGCCGGGGTCACACCGGCAATTCTCCCGGCCTGGCCTACGGTTTGAGGGCGGTGACGGGTCAATAACTGCTCCACTTCCCGAGACAGCCCCCGCACCGTGGAAAAGTCGAGCGCACCGGGAATCAGCGTATTTTCCTGAAGCTGGTGTCTCGCAACCTCTTCCATTTGGCGCGCGATATAGCCTTCGTATTTGACCTGTATCTCCACCTGGTCAGCCACTTCAGGAAGAACAGGACTGTGCGGAGCAGCCCCCGGCAGGGTCATCAATTGACGGTAAAGCACCTGGGGGCGCCGCAACAATTCGTGCAACGGCTGATCACGCTCCAGTTCCTGGCCCAGGACACGCTCGCCGGCCTCGGAACTCACTGCCGGCTTGCGCAACCAGGTCGTGCGTAGCCTCTGAACTTCACGTTCTATACTTTGACGTTTATTTTCAAATGCTTGCCATCTTACATCGTCCACAAGACCCAACTTTCGGCCCTGTTCCGTCAAGCGCAGGTCTGCGTTGTCTTCGCGCAACTGCAGGCGGTATTCGGCCCGGCTGGTAAACATGCGATAGGGTTCCGTCACCCCACGTGTCACCAAATCATCCACCAGCACACCCAGATAGGCTTCATGGCGTTTTGGCCACCAGGGTTCGAGATCACGGGCCAGGCGCGCCGCATTGATCCCGGCCAGAAGTCCTTGGGCTGCGGCCTCTTCGTACCCCGTGGTACCGTTGATCTGGCCTGCAAAAAACAGGCCGGCAATCGCCTTGGTTTCCAGCGAGGCATTCAACCCGCGAGGGTCGAAATAATCGTATTCAATGGCATAACCGGGACGCAGGATATGTGCATTTTCCAGCCCCGGAATCGAGCGCACCAGCGCCCACTGCACGTCAAAGGGCAGGCTGGTGGAAATCCCGTTGGGATAAACCTCGTGCGTCGTCAACCCTTCGGGTTCCAAAAAGATCTGGTGGGATGATTTCTCGCTAAAACGATGGATCTTGTCTTCAATGGAAGGACAATAACGCGGCCCCACCCCCTCGATGACGCCGGTGAAAAGTGGCGAGCGATCCAAGCCGGAGCGAATGATGTCATGGGTTTCCGGCGTGGTTTGCGTAACCCAGCAAGGCACCTGCCGGGGATGTTGGTCTGCATTTCCCATGAAGGAAAAGACGGGAACCGGGTCGTCCCCAGGCTGGGGGACAAGCTTGTCGTAGTTGATGGTCCGCCCGTCCAGTCGAGGCGGCGTACCAGTCTTCAGCCGCCCCACGGGCAGCGCCAGCTCGCGCAGTTTTTGGGCCAGTGCTATGGCAGGGGGGTCGCCCGCGCGCCCTCCAGGGCTCTGTTCCAGCCCCACATGCATCAACCCAGAGAGAAAAGTGCCTGTGGTCAGCACCACCGCTGGGGCCTCGAAACGCAGCCCCATCTGGGTCACAACCCCCTGCACCCTCCCGCCCTGAACGATGAGGTCATTCACGGGTTGCTGAAACAAGGTCAAATGGGGCTGGTTTTCCAGGAGGTGCCGGATAAAATGGCGATAGAGCACGCGATCCGCCTGGGCCCTGGTGGCCCGAACTGCCGGCCCCTTACGGGAATTCAGAATCCTGAAATGTATTCCCGCAGCATCGGCGGCCAACGCCATGGCGCCCCCCAGTGCATCAATTTCCTTGACGAGGTGGCCCTTGCCAATGCCGCCAATGGAAGGGTTGCAGGACATCTGCCCCAAAGTCTCGAGGCTGTGGGTCAGCAATAGCGTTTCACAACCGGTACGGGCAGCCGCCAGGGCCGCCTCCGTGCCGGCATGGCCACCACCCACAACGATCACATCAAATTTTTTTGGGAACTGCATGTTTATGCTGGTTTAGGGCCAAGAACTTGCGGGACAGGCATGATACTGCATTGGGCAGGGAATACCAAAATCATTCCGAGGGAATGTTTCACGTGAAACCAGCCGTTCAGGATTTGTTTCACGTGAAACATGACCCCGCAGGATGTCGGCCTGAAGCCTTATTTTCCGATGCAGAACCTGGAAAAAATCTCACCCAGCAAGTCGTCCGAAGAAAATTCTCCGGTTATCCTCCCCAAGGCGTTCTGGGCAAGACGCAGTTCCTCGGCAAGCAGCTCAATACTTGCCGTCAGATCCAGTGCGCGCTGCAAATGCTGGCGGGCCTCACGCAAGGCATCCACGTGACGTTCACGAGCCAGGAATGCAGGTTCGTCCTGGTTTTGCCATCCGGCCAGCTCCAGCAGCAACTGCTTCAACGCTTCCAGTCCGGCGCCTGTTTTGGCAGAAACCCCAACCCCGCCTTCCCATGGAACTGCCGCACCATCGAGAAGATCAATTTTGTTGCACACGATCTGCCGGGGCAAGTCTGCCGGAAGTTTGGTCATCAATATGCGATCTTCCCCGGTCAGGCCTGAAACCACATCGGTGATGATCAACGCCAGATCTGCATGTTCGACCGCGGCCCAGGTTCTGCGGATGCCGGCCTGTTCGATCGTGTCTGCGGTATCACGAATGCCGGCCGTGTCCACGATGTGGAAAGGGATCCCCTGGATGAGGATGGTGCTTTGGATCACATCGCGGGTGGTTCCCGGGATGTCGGTGACAAGGGCTCGATCTTCTTCCGCAAGGGCATTGAGCAAGCTCGACTTACCCACATTGGGCGCACCAATCAACACCACCTGCCGGCCGGAGCGCATCAAGACCCCCTGAACCGCTGAATCCATCAGGGCATCGAGCGTGGCCAGCATCCCGATGATGCTGCGCTGGGGATTTACCTGCTCCAGGAAGGCAACGCCCTCCTCCGTAAAGTCGATGCTCCCTTCCACATGCAACCGAAGGTCAATGAGCCGTTGCACCAGCGTCGTGACCTTGCATGAAAAAACGCCTGCCAGGGAGCGCGCCGCGCCGCGAACGGCCGCCGCGCTTTCCGCACAGATCAGGTCCGCGACCGCCTCGGCCTGGGCAAGGTCCAGCTTGTGGTTGAAATAGGCGCGTTGTGTAAACTCGCCCGGCTGCGCGATGCGTGCACCTAGCTCGAGACAGCGCCCCAGCAGCAAACGCAGGACAGCGTCGCCGCCGTGGGCCTGCAATTCCAGCACATCTTCACCTGTAAAGGAGGCCGGGGCGGCAAAGTAGATCAACAGCCCTTCGTCGATGCCTTCTCCGCCCGCATCGAGGAAACGCGTCAATTGCGCCTGGCGTGCAACCGGGGGATTCTTGCCCGTCAGCTGGACGGCCAGGGTTTTGAGGTCAGGTCCTGATACCCGGACCACGCCGATTCCGGCGCGGCCCGGTGCAGTTGCAATGGCTGCAATGATCTCAGCGTTTTCCATCACCCATCATGCGGGTGATCTGCCACTGCTGCGTAATCGACAGCACATTGTTGACCACCCAATACAGGACGAGGCCTGCGGGGAAAAAGAAGAACATGAAGCTGAAAGCCAGAGGCATGAACATCATGACCTTGGCCTGGATGGGATCTGGCGGTTTCGGGCTCATGCGCTGCTGCAGGAACATGGACGCCGTCATGAGCACGGGCAGAATGTAATAGGGATCCTGGGCGGACAGGTCATGGATCCACCCAAAGAAAGGTGCATGACGAAGCTCCACAGACCCCAGCAAAACCCAATAAAGCGCAATGAAAACAGGGATCTGTACCACCATGGGCAGGCAACCCCCCAAGGGGTTGATTTTCTCGGTTTTGTAAAGCTCCATCATGGCCTGATTCATCCGGGCCCGGTCGTCGCCATACTGTTCCTTGATCCTTGCCATCTTGGGCTGAACCACCCGCATGCGCGCCATGGACTTGTAGCTCGCTGCAGAAAGCGGGAAGAAGATGGCCTTGATTAAAACGGTCAGGAGAATGATCGCCACACCCCAATTGCCAACCCAGCCATGAATCCAGGACAACACGTAGAATAATGGCGTGGCGATGATGGTCAACCAGCCATAATCGATGGTGAGGTCCAGGCCAGGAGCCAGTGTCTTGAGCTTGGCCCCCTCTTGAGGACCGGCGTAAAGGGGTACAGAGACAGTCCCTGTCGCCCCGGGTGCGATGGTGGCCATCGGCAGAATCACCCCCGCGGTATACAGGTCGCTACCCACCTTGCGCGTGAAAAACTCTCGTTGCGCGCCAGGCGTTGGCAGCCAGGCCGCCACAAAGTAATGCTGCAGCATGGCAATCCAGCCGTTGTTGGCCGTGCTGGGATAATCGCGCTTGCCCTTGTCAATATCCTTAAATGGGATCTTCTGGAATTTCGATGCTTCCGTGTAGATCGCCGGGCCCGTGTAGGTACTCACAAACCTCGGATCTCCCGGGGGTGCGGTGGAAACCCGTAAAAACTGAAAATAGGCCTCTGGCGATATGGGCGCGGCGCCAAGATTATGCACAGCAGTTTCCACCGTCACCACATAGCTGCCACGGGTAAAATGGAATGTCTTGGCAACCTCCACCACGCCGGGTGTCGAGGCCCGAAGCGTCACATCAATGCTGTTCTGACCAGGCGCCAGAGCGGCCTCCTGTTTGTCTGCAGTAAATACCGTTGTGTGGTTGGGCAGCCCCGTACCCAACAGGCCACTTTGTGCGACATAGACCAGGTCACCCTTGTCTTCAAGCAAATCCACGGGCTTGCTGCTTTCCTGGGCAGAAAAATGCTGGAGCAATTTGAGGCTTCGCAGATCGGCGCCGTCCGTATCGATCACCGCATCTACCACATCGGTGGTCACCCTCACGCGCTGGCCCTGTTGTAAGCCCTCCCCATGGGGCGTGGCCGTTGCAGACGCAGAAGGAACAGCCGTCTCAACCCTGGCGCTGGGTGTGGGGGTAGGGACCGTGGCA